>CAKKQG010000026.1:0-18093 GCA_919901875.1 Anaerolineales bacterium | reverse complement strand
TTGAAACAAATCATCAAACGCTTGCTGCCTCAAGCATTGCGGCGCGCCATCGAAAATTATCGCGCCATCTTTCACCGTCTCGACGCGCAGGATCGGCAGCTGCGAAACTTAACGGCGACGCTGTTGACTCCGCGCTATCCGATGTTGGCGATGCTGCCGCAGTTTAAAGACGCGATCAACGCTCACGGCTTTAAATGCTTTTCGCAGAACAATGAAGACGGCATTTTGTTGTATGTCTTTTCTAAGATCGGCGCAACGAATCGGCAGTTTGTTGAATTTGGGATTCAAGATGGACGGCAATGTAACACGGCGAATCTTTCGTTGAACTTTGGCTGGCATGGACTCTTGATGGATGCCGACGCCGAAGGGATCGAATCGGCACGGCGATTCTATGCCGATATGATCGGCGCAGGCGCGCGCGCGATTCGTTTCAGACAGTGTTTTGTGACGCTGGAGAATATCAATACAGTATTAAGCGAGAGTGGCATGGCGGGCGAGATCGATCTTCTGTCCATTGATATTGACGGCAATGATTATTGGGTGTGGAAAGCGATCACGGCGATCTCGCCGCGCGTAGTAGTGATTGAATACAACGCCTCTTTAGGCGCAGAAAAATCGGTGACCATCCCCTACAACGCGGACTTTATGCCTGATGAGAATAGTTTGTGTCGCGGCGCATCCCTGCAAGCGTTAACGAAACTGGCACACGAAAAAGGATACGTGTTGATCGGCTGTGAAGCGAATGGCGTGAACGCATTTTTTGTGCGGCGCGACGTAGCGCAAGGCAAGTTCGCCGAAATTTCTGTGACCGATGCTTATTTTCCCCACGCGCGTTTGATCATGCGTGGTTTGAGTGCCGAACAACAATGCGAGTTAGTCAAATCTCTGCCGTTCGAATCCGTGTGATGATAGCCGCTTATCTCTGGGGCTCGTTATGGTTAATTGCCGCCTCGTGGATGATGCGACCTTTTTTAGATTCGTGGCTCAACGATCTCGATACCGATGAACGACGACTCATCATATTGCCGCTCGCGTTTGGACTCGGCATTGGCGTTTTGACTTTGAGCTTGTTCGTCATCGGCGCGTGGCAACTTAATGCGTGGACGGTGTTGATCGTTCCTGTGATCGTTTTGGTGGCAAGTTTATTTTTCCCACAAAGATTAAAGATCAAAGATTTTCTCTCCGCGCTCTCTGCGCGCTCGGCGGTTAAAAGAATCTTTCAAGGTGATCCCATCGCATGGACAATTCTCGTTTGCGTGATTGCCTTCATCATTGTTTTAGGTCACGCCACCTATTACCCGTTCATCGGCGATGATGAGATCAGCCGCTACGCCTATTACGCTAAGCTGATGTGGTGGCGCGGACAAGTGACAAGTGACATTCGTGGCTACCCGATGTTGATGCCGATAGCTTACGCCTACATCTTCTCGCTCACAAATTATGTTTATCAAACCACAGGGCAACTTGCCGAACAACTGGCGCGGGTGATTCCGGTTTTGTTTTCGATTGCCACAGTGTTGGCGACGGCGGCATTGGGGCGGCGATGGTTCGGGGTGAGAGGCGGCATCACATCGGCGTTGATGTTGATCGTCACGCCACTCTATCTGCATTGGTCAGCCGACGGTTACGTGGACATTCCATCCGCGCTTTATTTTGTATTGGGCGCATATAGTTTGGATGTGTGGCTGACGACGCGTAACGTGAAGTGGGCAGTGATGGCGGGCGCGATGACCGGACTCTCGTTGTGGGCAAAGCAAGCGGGCTTTGCGATGTTGCCCGCGTTGGGTTTGGTGTTTGTGTGGGCGTTGGCACAACACTTCCGAAGTTTTCGCGGTTTGTGCGACTTCGGAAGTGTGATCGTGCGCGACGGCGTCATCGTTTTGCTCGTCGCTTTCCTTTTCGGCGGATGGTGGTATGCGCGCAACATTTATTATGATGGGTTGATCAACTTCGCCCCGACGCCGGGTTACATCTATACGCAACAGGCGAACAACACGATCCTCTATTTGATTCCGTTTATCGGCAAGCCTCTCGACTTCGGTGTTGCCGCCTCGGCGCTTTACACCATCGGCTTAGGGTGGGCGATGATCCGCTTCAAACGTCTCACAGTGATTTGGTGTTTGTTGTGGGCGGCGCCTTACACTTTATTATGGTGGCAGTTATATTCTTACGACGCGCGATTCTTGTTGACTGTGTTGCCATTCTACGCGCTCATCGTCGGTGGGTTGATGGAAGAAGTCGCCGCGCGCGTTGGCGGCATCCCCGTAGTGAAGTGGGGCGCGATCATCGCCATCATCATCGGTGTTGCCGTCTCGCTTCGTGAAGCGAATCTCGGTGGGGCGCGGCAGTGGCTTCTCGCGCCGACGGCTTCGTATCGTGATCGCCTGATTCGCGCCAAAGGCGATCTCTATCCGGCGGTTGAATTTATTCGCGACTACGTGCCGACGAATGCCAAGATCATTTCGATGGATGGGCGCTTCTCATATTATTTTGTAGATCGGCAGATTGACGTGAACTATCCGGCGACGTTGGAGTCTTTCGCGCAATACGATTATTTTGTGCTAGGCTCGTGGTGGGTGAGCGTCTACGATCTTTATGGCGTCTCAAACAAAGAGCTGATGAATCTGGTGAATGATCGCCGTATATTGCAACAAGTTTTTACGGGACCGTCGAGTAGTTTAATTGTGTATCGAGTGATGAAACCATGAAGGACGGAATACGAAATACGCAATACGTGATACGTGATACGTGATGAGGTGTATGTGACAGATTTAGACGTTTCAGTTGTGCTGCCTTGCTTGAATGAAGCGGCGACGATTCGCGCTTGCGTGGAGAAAGCATTGCGATCTTTTGAGGCAGGCAAGTTGCGCGGTGAAGTGATCGTCAGCGACAACGGTTCAACGGATGGCTCGCAAGAGATCGCCACACAAGCGGGCGCGCGCGTTGTTCATGCAGCGAAACGCGGTTATGGCAGCGCGTATATCAACGGCATTGCTCACGCCCGCGCGCCGATCATTGTGATGGGCGACAGCGACGACACTTACGATTTTGGTGAAGTGCCGCGACTCGTTGCCAAGATTCGTGAAGGCTACGATCTGGTTCTTGCTTCTCGCTTGCGCGGAAAAATTTTGCCGAAGGCGATGCCTTGGCTGCATCGTTACGTGGGCAATCCGATCCTCACCGGAATTTTAAATTCACTTTTTGGTTTGCGCGTGAGCGACGCCCATACAGGTATGAGGGCTTTCAGGCGCGAAGCCTACGATAAATTAAATTTACGCACGCTGGGCATGGAGTACGCCAGCGAGATGATCGTTACGGCGGCGCAAGCGCGACTTAAAATCGCCGAAGTGCCGATCACCTATTACCCGCGACTCGGCGAGAGCAAGCTCAATACCTGGCGCGATGGCTGGCGGCACTTGCGTTATCTTTTATTGCGAAGTCCCACAACCCTTTTCATTTTACCCGGACTCATGTTTGTGATCTTGGGATGGATTCCGTTGATCGCCTTGGCAAATGGACCTCTCACTATCGGAAAATTTTTTGTTGACTTTCATTACATGATCGTTGGCAGTGCGTTGGCGATGTTGGGTTTACAAATTTTGTTGCTCGGCTTGCAAGGCAAGAGCTACCTCGTCGCCAACGGACTCGATAGACGCGATGCGCTCATTGATTGGATTCACGCCCATGTGTCTATGGAACGTGGTTTGCTCGTCGGTTTAATTTTTCTCGCCGCTGGACTCGGCTTGGGTCTCTACATTGTCTTTATCTGGGCGCAGCATAATTTTGCTAACATCAACGAACTGCGTTTAGGCTTGCTCGGTCTTACGCTCGGCGTGAGTGGCACGCAAATTATTTTTAGTTCGTTGTTCTTGAGCTTGCTCGACATTGAGGCGCGCAAGTAGCGCAAGTTGGCAACTTGCGCCACAAAATTATGCGTATCACCGTCGTTCAGGAAACCGATTGGCTCAAGCGCGGACCTCATCAACAGCACCATCTCTTCGAGCGACTCGCCGCGCGCGGTCACGATGTCACCGTCCTCGACTTTGAGATTCTCTACGAGCCATTTCCTCGCGCGCCGCTGATCGCCCATCGGCAGATTCATTCAAACGTGAAGCGGACTCTCGCTCCCTCCAACGGTGTCACCGTCATCCGCCCGTTCACCATTCGCCTGCCCCTCATCGCCCGCCCGATCTCGCTGTTAACTTTTTACGCTGAACTCGTACGGCGGATTTCCAATCCGCCTGTTTTCAATCCGCCCGATGTGATCGTGAACTACGCTCTCTCCACCGGCTTGCCCGCCCTCATCGCCGCGCGTCAGCGAAAAATTCCGTTTCTCTTTCACGTTATTGATTCGCTTTACACACTCGTCCCGTCTCTGATTCTGCGACCCGTCGCAAAATTTTTTGAGCATAATCTTTTACGTGCTTCGGATCGCACGCTCTACATCAACGAAGAGCTACGCCAATATGGAATCAACATGGGCGCGAAAGAATCATCGGCGCAAACGATTCGCAGCGGCGTGGACTTGCAGCGATTCGGTTCGGGTGTGGAGTCGGCATCCCTCCGATCTCAACTTGGATTCAAAAGCGATGACGTGATCCTTCTGTTCATCGGCTGGCTTTATGATCATGTGGGTGTTGACACGGTGATGCGGACTCTGCCCCAATTGCCCGCCAACGTAAAATTGCTCGTCGTCGGCGCGGGCGAAGGTGAGCCGCAATTGAAAGCACTGCATCGAGAATTGAATCTCGGCGAGCGCGTCGTCTTTGCCGGTTCGCAGCCTTACGACACCATGCCGCAGTTTATGGCGATGTCCGATGTGTGTCTGTTGTATTTCGATCTCAAACCGATCACGCGCCACATTGTGCCAATTAAAATTTACGAATACATGGCGAGCGGCAAACCTGTTCTCGCCTCGCCGCTTCCTGCTGTCATGCGCGATGTGCCGCCGAACCACGGTGTGCTTTACATCTCTCAAACAGAATTGCTTAATGAGTTGAATCGTTTACTTGATCCCGATTATCGAAAGACTCTCGGCGTAACGTCGCGCAAATTTGTCGAAGAGAATTGTGATTGGGAAAAACTCACCGACGAATTTGAGTCCCTCTTGTTGGAGATGAAGCGATGAAGCGTCCAACTTCCAATCTCCAATCCCCAATCTCCACTTACATCATCATCGCGTTGTTATTGGTTTCGTTTTCGCTTCGCCTCCACGCCCTCTTGCAACTTCCCGGCTTCATTGACGAAGGGAATCATTTGCGCTGGGCGAGTGAGGTGTGGCAGGGGCGATGGCTGTTTCCACTGGCGAGCGGCAAACCGTTGTTGATCTATTACGAAGCATTGTTCCTCCCCTTCCCTGCGGCGTTGTGGCTTGGGCGCGCGGCGAGTGTGTTGACGGGCGTGGTGATCTTAAGTGGACTCTATGCATTGGGTCGCAAGTGGAATCGTCGAACAGGATTCTTCGCCGCGCTATTTTATGCCGTTACGCCCTGGACATTTTTCCATGAACGGCTGGCGGTTGCCGACTCTCTTGTGGCGGCGTGCGCCGTGGTGATGATGGTGGCGGTGTTTCGATATGTGACTCGTTTACAAACCCGAAGGGTCTTTGAGACCCTCCGGGTTTCGGAGATTATTTTGGTATTGAGCATGATCGCTTTGCCGTTAGCGAAGTTGAGTGCGGTGACGTTGTTGGTAATGCCAATTGTCATAGGCTTGGTTAAAACCCGAAGGGTCTCACCCACTCCGCTTCGCTACGGGGCGCTTCGCGAGACCCTTCGGGTTTTGTGGATGCCTTACGTGTTCGCCATCACTGTCTTAGCGATCCTCCTCGGCTACGCCAACTCGCGTTACAGCGTTGGGCAAGAAGTGATTCAACGCGCGGGCTTTGGGCAACGCACAATGATGGATTGGTGGGTAGGGAATGCAAGCGATGTGGTGGAGTGGTTTAGGGCGTATGCAATTGTCATCGGTCTCGCTATCGTCGCCGGTATCGCCATCGTGTTGATACGACGACAGGCGTTAGGCATTATTGCGTTGATAGGATTCGGTATATCGGCTGGCACGTATCTCTTCGCCCCTTCAACCGCTTATCCACGATATTATTTACCCGCGTTAGCGTTTGGGTGTCTGTTAGCGGGCTTGTGCTTAGACTTGATTTGGCGGACACTGCCAAAGTACGTGGTAGATCGAGAATCTAAGCAGGCGGTGTTGTCGCTCATAATGTTAATACCGCTTTTCTCCACAGTCGAATTTTTGTTATTCGTCTATCCATCTTATATCGCTCCGGCACAGTTGCGCCTTGCTACAGTAGATCGCCAACAACACATCACCCTCTGGTCGTCGGGCTACGGCATTCGTGAAGCGATGCAATACGTGAGCGAGCAAGCGAAAAACGAATCAGAGCCGTCTATCATTTATGTTTCTGATCTCGCAGGAATGGTGACGGCGCGATTGTATTGGACGGGCAACGGCAAGGTGTTGACGCTGTGGGATGCGACGATGGGGGCGAGTGTGGAAGACGTGGATGGACGAGTCGCTTCGGGCAAGCCAACATTTCTACTCGTGGATACCGATCACTTCAGAGCCAACTTCGTCGGGCTAGAAGTGAACCCGCACGAACTCGCGCGCTTCCAACGACCCGAAGGCGGCAAGCCGATTATTGTGTATCGGTTGAAACGTGAGCAATTCCAATTTCCGCCCGAATAAAATTGTTGACTGTTGATTTCTGATTGCCGAATGAAAAAATAATCAGCAATCAGAAATCGAAAATCAGAAATGCTTATTCTTCTCTTCTTACTCATCACCCTCTTCTACTTTCTCCCCGGCGTTCTCTTGCACATCATCGTGCGTGAGCGCGGTATTACGTTGCCCGTTGCGTTGGGGCTGGCGTTGGCGGGAATGATTGTGATAGATGTTTGGGCGGCGAGTCTTTTTGGCTACCGCTTTTGGATTCAGTTTGCCTTGAATCTGATCGTCATCGCTGCGTTAACATGGTTGGCTCGTGGAACGCTTCGCGTGCGCGAGTGGATTCGGTGGACGTTAACGTGGAGTCGGCATCACCTGATTCTATGGGTGGCGGCGATCTTAATCTTTATCGTGCCAGCGTTTGTCATCCCTGTTCCGTACGACACCGACGCGCAAGGCTTTGGTATTTTGGCGTTGACGGTTCGACTCGGTGGAAGCATTACGTCGCTCGCGCCGTTTTGGAGTGAGATCAATTTTTTTTACTCACCCGCATTTTTTTTACTCGCCGCGCAGTTAAGTGACATGGCTTTCGGAGCGCCGATGCACTTGGTGATGATCGCGCTCGGTCATGCGTTTGCGATTGCAACAGTGATGGGCGTGTGGGCAGTGGGGCGCGAGTTCGGCGACGAGCGCATCGCAAATTGGTCGGCGTTCTTCGCGGTGATCAGCACGGCGCTGTTCACCACGATGATGGACTCGGCATACACCAACGTCTTCGGAAATTTTTTGACGGCGGCGACTCTGGTTTTAATTTTTCGCGCCGCGAAAGAACCGAATCGCTTCAACATCGTGTGCGCCATCATTGCGCTGGCGAGTCTGCCTCTCTCGCATCCCGATAGCATCATTCATTTGTTGATGGCCTATATTCCGTTTTACTTCACGGTGTGGCTGGCGCGCACACGCCCAACTTTAAAACAATACGCCACGCTGACGGTCATCGTGCCGTTCTTCGCCGTTTTGTTGTGCCTGCCTTGGATACTGCGCGCGTTTCCATTATTGGGCGGTGTGAGTGTGCATGAACGGCAAAACCCTTCGCCGTTTCATTGGCTCGATCTGATCGCCTTCAACGGTTATGCGCCGGTGTATCTCGCCCTCGGCGGTTTGTTGCTTGGCGTGTGGCGGCGGCGATGGATTGATATTTGGATGATCGGCACGGCGATTGCCATCATGGAAATTTCGTCGTGGGGAAATTTAGATCGACTCTCAAAGACGACGCTGATCGATCCGATGCAAATTTTTTATCCCTTCGGCGTGATCTGGCACGCGACGATCATCCCGATTCCGTTGATGGCGGCAACGGCGATGTGCGCTTTGCCATTTATGAATCAGATTAAGATTCCGCGTTCCATCGGGGTCGCCGCCGGTGCGTGTGCTATCATCGCCTCACTTGGGGCGGGTGTTTTCAGTGATACGCTGATTCAATGGAGCAAAGATCGAATCCGCATCACGGGCGCATTGTCGTCTACGGCAGATATTCGCGCGATGACCTGGTTGAAAGAAAATACTCCGCCTGATGCGTTGATCTTAAATTACCCGGGCATCGAGGGCGATTGGGTTCCGGTGATCGCCGAGCGCAAAGCGATTCACTTTCGCGAGCAGTTGTTTTACATCGGCGCGGGAGAGGCGTGGAAGCAACAAGATGAATTGCGAGTCGCCTATCACGATCCGGCATCCCCTGAGTCGGAGAAAAAGGTTCGGGCGGCGAACATCGGTTATGTTTTAATCCCACAAGTGATCGGCAACCCCGACTCATTTAAATCTGCACAACGTTGGCGACCACCGTTTATCGAATCCATGAAATCATCTTTCGCCGACGCAAAGTATTTAGAACTCATCAAAGATTTTGACGGCGCGCAGGTTTGGAAAGTAAAATGAAAACGTATTTCGTATTGCGTATTTCGTGACCCTTCGACAATACGCTATACGCAATACGCTATAAGCGATATGCGAATCCTCCACATCATCCCCTACTTCTATCCCGCTTGGGCGTACGGCGGCACATGCCGCGCGGCGTGGGAACTTTCGCGGGCGTTGGTGCGTAAAGGGCACGAGGTGGTGGTGTTCACCACAGATGCACTTGATTCCAATAATCGCGCAACCCCGCAGTTTGAAGTTGTGGATGGAGTCGAGATTCACCGTTTTCATAACGTGAGTAATCATCTGGCCTGGGCGCGGTTGTTCACGCCGCTGACGATTGGCTTTTATCTGGAGCGCGAACTTAAGCGCGTGGATGTGGCGCACTTGCACGAGTATCGCTCGTTTCAAAATGCAATGGCACTGCCGATCATGGAACGACTCAAAGTGCCGTTTGTGTTGACGGCACAGGGCGGGATGCCGCGCATCATGGGGCGTTACGCCTTGAAGCAAGTATATGATGCGTTGGTCGGGCAACGAATTTTAAAACACGCCGCTCGCTTGCACGCCCTCAACACCCTTGAGCAGACTCAATTTTTGGAACTCGGTGTTGAGCCGGAACGCATTGCGATTCTGCCCAATGGCGTGAACCTTGATGAGTATCGCGTGTTGCCGCCGGTGAATGGTTTTCGCGCCAAGTATGATATTCGGCAGAACGCGCCTGTGGTTTTGTTTTTAGCGCGTGTCAACAAAATTAAAGGCGTGGACTTTTTGGTGTCGGGCTTCGCCGAAGTGCGTAAGGTGTTGCCCGATGCGGTGTTGGTGATCGTGGGTCCAGATGATGGTTACTTGACCGAAATAAAACAGCAAGTCGCTGCGTTAGGATTGGAAGCGCATGTTCGCTTTACCGGGTATCTTGATGGCGTGGCAAAACTCGAAGCGTATCAATCGGCGAATTTGTATGTGTTGCCTTCCGCCTACGAAATGTTTGCCATCACCTTGCTTGAATCACTCGCTTGCGCCACGCCGATCATCGCTACCGATCGTTGCGGTCTTGCCGATTTTGTGCGGCATAACAACTTAGGTTCAATCGTAAATTACGGCGATGTGAATGGACTCAGAGATGAGATCGTCAACATCTTACGCAGTCCCGACGAAGCCAAACGCCGCGCGCGTTATGGACGCGAGTATGTGTTGGCAAACTTCGGTTGGGATAATATCGCTGAGACGTGGGAAGACGTTTATCGGAAGTGCGCGGGGAAATAAAAAAACTTCCGAAGTGCTTCGCATGCGAAGCACTTCGGAAGTTTTAGATTATGCAAACAAACTGCTCACATCAATTTCCAACCCCTCTAATACTGCCGACTTCATTTTCTCGTTATTGCTGAACTGCCCCAACAACACATATTCAGGACCCTCTTTGGGCAACGAGTATACTTCGACAGATCGCGTCTTGGGATCCACCAACCAATACTCGCGCACTTTCGCTTGCTCGTACGCTCCAAACTTGATGTGTTGATCGATTCGCAATGACGAAGGCGAGATGACTTCTACTACGAGATCGGGCGAGCCTTTAAAAACTTGGGCGTTGGCTTCGGGTTTGCGATCATTGGCGATGAATAGCACATCGGGTTGCACCGGGCGAGTCTTCTCGGAGAGATGCACTTCAAACGGCGCGGTGAGGGTGATGCCTAGATTTTTTTCTTTCACAAATTTTCGTATCTCGCCGAAAATTTCACCCACAGCATGTTGATGATCGTAAGCAGGTGCGTTAGCCATATATAGGATCCCTTCAATGATCTCGTAGCGCGTGCCATCCTCGGGCAAGCGAAGATAGTCGTCGTAAGTCCATTGACCTTGCGCGGGAGACTTGTTTGTCGCAGGAAGCGTGATTGAAGGCGCGGTTTGAGTTAGCATCGGATATATCCTTCTAGAAAAATTATAACAGGTGATTGAAATATGTGTGGAATTTGCGGAATAGTAACTATAGGCGACGGGGCGAGAGTGGATGCGGCGTTGCTCGACAAAATGCGCGACACGATTGCTCATCGCGGTCCTGATGACGCGGGCAGTTGGATTTCTAGCGATGGCAAAGTCGGGTTAGCCAATCGCCGACTCTCGATCATTGATTTGAGTCATGCCGGCCATCAGCCGATGAGTAACGAGGATGGATCGATCTGGATCGCCTATAACGGCGAGACCTATACCTACGCCGAACATTTTGAGCCACTCAAGCAGCGCGGACACAAATTTAAATCGCAATCGGATACTGAAGTCATCGTTCATCTCTACGAAGAACACGGCGCGGAGTGTTTGCATCGTTTGCGCGGGATGTTCGCCATTGCTTTGTGGGATGAGCGCAAACGCGAATTATTTTTAGCGCGTGATCGTTTAGGCGTGAAGCCGCTTTACTACACCTTTGCCGGTGGGCAATTTATTTTTGCGTCGGAGATCAAATGTATTTTGCATCACCCCACCGTCAAGCGCGAAGTTGATCTCAACGCTTTCTATCACTTCGCCACTTTCCTCACCACGCCCGCCCCGCAGACTCTGTTCAAAAACATTTACAAATTACCCGCGGGTCATCGCGCCACGCTCAAAATTGATTCGGGCGAGTTGCGCGTTGAGGAGTATTGGGATGTGTTTGATCAAGCAGAATATGATCCGCAGTTGACGGAAGGTGATTGGGCAGAGCGTTTGCGCGAGAAGTTAACCGAGTCAGTCAAACTGCGCATGGTGTCTGATGTACCGTTCGGTGTTTTCCTTTCGGGCGGGATCGATTCAACGGTGAACACGGCGCTCATGGCGGCGCAGATGGATCGACCGGTGCAAACTTTTTCCATTGGCTATAAAGACGCGCCCGACTTCAACGAGTTCGTTTGGGCGCGGCAGGCGGCATCATATTTCAAAACGGATCATCACGAGATTCAAATTGACGTGCACGATCTGATCAATTTTTTACCGAAGATGATCTACCATCAAGATGAACCGATTGCCGACCCGGTGTGTGTGCCGATTTATTTTGTCTCAAAGTTGGCGAAGGAGTGCGGCACGACGGTGATTCAAGTCGGCGAGGGGAGCGACGAACTCTTCGGCGGATACAAACACTGGATTGATATTTTGAATCTGGAGCGAAGCGGATGGCGGATGTACACGGGGATGCCGACTCCGCTAAAGCGGCTGGGTCTGGCGGCGGCGCAGTTTGCCTTTAGCGGCGTGCGTTACGAATATATCCGCCGCGCAACGATGGGCGAAGAATTGTTTTGGGGCGGGGCAGAAGCGTTTGGTGAGGCGCGGAAACAAAGTTTGATTTCCGAATCGATTCGCAAAGCGGTTGGCGGCATCACGTCGCATGACGTGATTGCTCCATTCCGAAAAAAATTCAACGAGCGCAGTCCGCATCACGATTATTTATCGTGGATGAGCTATCTCGATCTGCGTTTGCGTTTACCGGAGTTGTTGCTAATGCGCGTGGATAAGATGACGATGGCGACGGCGATTGAGGCGCGTGTGCCGTATCTCGATCATGAGTTTGTGGCGCTGGCGATGAGCATCCCGCAAAAAATTAAAGTAGGCGATGATCTCAAACCCAAACATTTACTCAAGCAAGCGGTGCGCGGTCTCATCCCCGATGCGATCATTGATCGCCCAAAGCAAGGTTTCCGTGTGCCGCTGAACGATTGGATGGCGGAGACGCTTGGCACGGTGGGGCGCGAGACGCTGCAAAACTTTTGCGCCCGCACCGATTATTTTAATTGGAACGTGGTGGATAAACTTTTAAACGAGCGCGATGAGTTGGCGTGGTATCTATTGAATTTTGTGCTGTGGCATGAGATGTGGATAGAAGAAATCCCAAATCCCAAATTTCAAAAACCCAACACACGAGGAGAGTAATCTATGTCTAAAACCGATCCCTGCCCCTTTTGTGGCAACGTTGAGTTTGTTGAACGTAATGTTGAATATCTATACAGTCGAAACGATCACTACTTGTTTGTTCCTGATATGCCGGCGTTTGTATGTCTTAACTGTGGTGAGCGTTACTATAAAGGTGACGCTTTGATCAAAGTGGAACAACGTTTCAAAGCGATCTATCAGCGAGAAGAACAACCTGATCGCTATTTGCAAATGCCGGTGATGGAATTTGAACACGACTCGTGAATTAAAAAGACCCCGCACGAGGTCCTTTTTACTGTTCACTGATAACTGGTCACTTTCTACGCTTCCCTCATCACGCTCTGTCCTACCACTTTCTCTTTCACCCTCAACGATTGCCTCAACCCCAAATATGCCGTGTAAGCGAAACCGATGGTGTGAATGAGCATGAACGGTGCGAGACCGGGCGCGTACTCAATGGAAACAAGAGTCGTGATGCCGCTGTAGATCATGAAGAATAGTTCAACCCACGTTGACCAATCCACAGGCAAACTGTATTCGCTGTGATGATTCCCGTCACGACCTTCTAATTGGAACTTCGGCGTTCTTAAAAATAAAGTTGGGTTGCGGTTGATCAAGGCTTCGATCACCGCCCACGAATTGCTCACGGCAATACCGGGTCCGATCAAAATGATCGTCGGCAAATGGCGCAACTTGTGTTTCCAATTCGGATAGAGCGCCCATTGCGATACTGCAAACAGAATCGGCGCGCCGAATCCGGCGATGCTAATTGCGCCCAGATGTAGTTTTGAGATATAGCCTGTTAACACGAGAGGCAGACTGATCAAGGCTAAAAGCAATATCAGGGGATGAACCAGATAACCACTCAAGTGGATCAAGCTTTGTGCTTTCTGAAAAAGTGATTTGGGCGATTCGATTATCGGGCGGGCGAACTTACGCAAACATTGAATCGATCCTTTTGCCCAACGGAATTGTTGCCGCTTGAAAGCGACGAGCAGTGAAGGTATCTCTGCCGGCGCAACGACGTCTGATAAATAACGCATCTGCCACCCGCGCAGTTGAGCGCGATAAGAGAGATCAAGGTCTTCGGCAACCGTATCAAGTCCCCAGCCACCCGAATCTTTTATGGCTTGCACGCGCCACACACCTGCCGAGCCGTTGAAGTTCCACATCAAGCCCAAACGACTTCGCACAAATTGTTCGATTCCGAAATGACCATCGAGCATCAAGGCTTGCGACATCGTCAGCCAACTGTGTTCGGGGTTGAGATGACCCCAGCGTGCTTGCACTACCCCCACGCGTTCATTGGCGAAAGACGGCATCACCTTTTGTAAAAAGTCGCGCGGCGGAACAAAGTCGGCGTCGAACACGGCAACAAAATCGGCGGGCGTGTGTTCGAGTCCGTAAGCCAACGCGCCTGCTTTGTATCCTGTTCGATTGGGTCGGCGCACATAGTCAATGTTCACGCCTTGGGCTTTGTAGTGGGCAACTTGTGCCCGGGCGAGGGCGGCGGTGTCATCGGTGGAATCATCTAACACCTGAATCGAAAGCTGCTGGCGCGGATAGTCAATGGCGGCAACCGCTTTGATCAATCGTTCAACAACAAATCGTTCGTTGAAGATCGGCAGTTGAATCGTGACGGACGGAAACGACTCCGGTGACACCGCCTCCACTGCGGCGGCATGAGTCTCTCTTCGTCTTAACCACACAAAGAGGGCGGAGAATAACAACGCATTAAAACCATAAATCGCCAAACTGATCGCGGCGAAAGCATAAAGGATTGCAAGAATGAAAATGATATCGTGCATATACTACCTAACAAGACCCTTCGGATTTCGCGGTGTGTGCGACCCGAAGGGTCTTTACGGCTAAACAATAAACACGGGTCACAACAATCATGCCTGCTGTGACCCGTGTGCATGAACGCGCGCAAGAGGATGTGTTACTTCAAATCTTCAATTTCGTACACTTGAACCGGCTGGGTGCGTCCTTTGACCTTCATCGGTTCTTGGGCTGTGGCTTTGATAAATTTCTTCACGCGGTCGTAAGCGGCGTCACTGATCAATACTTGCCCGGCTTTAGCATTTTCTTGAATGCGTTTGGTGGTGTTAATCGTGTCGCCAATCGCCGTGTAGTCCAGGCGGTTTTTTGTGCCGACTAAACCCACCACGGCCTCGCCAACATTGATCGCAATACCGAATGACAAGCGGTATTGCGGCTCCATCACTTGATGCAGAGCCAAAATGTCGTCCCGCATTTGTATAGCGGCGCGCACGGCGCGCATGGTGTGATCTTCTTGTTGATAGGGCGCGTTGAAGATCGCCATGACGGCATCACCCAAGAATTTATCGAGCGTGCCTTCTTGCACCAACACGGCTTCCGCCGCCGCGCCCAAGTAACGGTTCAACACATCAAGCAAAACCACCGGGTCAAGATGTTCGCTGAAGTTGGTGAAGCCGCGAATGTCGGCAAAGATGCAGGTCACCTCTTGGCGGTCGCCGCCAAGTTTAAGTTGATTCGGGTCGAGGCGTTCAATGACCGCCGGGCTGACCATGCGCTGGAAAAGTTCAAACTTGCTGCGTAAGCGTTTGCGCTCGGTTTGGTCATCCACCACAATCGCCGCGCCTTGCGTTTCCCATTCGGCGTTCTTGAGAGGCGTGATGCTCAAACTTAGATCAACGGCGCCACGACCAAGCACGCTGGGGTTGGCTTCAAGGGCAAAAGATTTGTCTGCCGTCTTCACGGCGGTCAACGTTTGCGCCAGTTTCCCGTCAATCGGCGGCAGCACCGTGTCATATTTTTTGCCGATCACTTGATCCGATTTCACGTTCAAGATCGTTTCGGCGGCGCGATTGAACAGAGTTACCGAATCGCCGACATCGGTGGTGATGACGCCACTGTTGATTGAAGCGAATACATTGTCGAGCAGATTCTTCAGGCGCGTCACTTCATCCAGTGATTGCTTGACGCTCTCAAACAAACGCGCGTTCTCGATGGCGACAGCCGCTTGGTTGGAGAAGGCGGCGAGAATGTCGCGATCATGTTCGTTGAAGATTCCGGCGCGTATGCGGTTGTCGGCATAAATCACGCCGGTGATCACGCCTTTCACTTTCAATGGCACGCACAAAATGGATCGCAAGTTGAAAGCGACGACGCTTTCTTGTTTGCCAAAGCGCGGGTCTTCTTGAGCGTTGGTGGTCACCACTGGCTCACCGCTCTGTGCCACGCGTTCCATAATCGTGCGGCTGATCTCAAAGGCAGAGGCTTGCAGAGTCTCGCGGTCAACGTTGCGGGCGATGCGGAAGTCCAAGATGCCTTTTTCATTCTTGAGCATCAAGAAGCCGCGCTCAGCGCCGGTCAACTTAATAATAGTATCCATCACTTCGTTCAACACCGTAGTGAGATCGAGCGACGAATTGACCACGCTGGAGATTTCGGCCAGAGCTTGTAGTTGTGTCAGGCGGTGTTCCTGATCGCCAATGACGCGCGAGATGCGTTCCAATGCGCTGGCGAGCTGCGACAGTCCATCAGAGACTCCCGGCGGCAGCGAGAGTTTCGCTTTTGCCAGTATATCTTTCTGACTGCTCAACAATGCTTTTATATCGAGGGTAAGTTTACGCAGATCAGAGAGTTCTTTGCTGATGCTGCTAGATTCTGTGGTCCCCGGCACCGGGTGACTCCTAACTTAAGTCAGACTTCCGAAGTCTTGCAAAGCACTGCTACGCATAGTGAAGCGGAGTGGGCGCAGACTTCGGAAGTCTTTGGTCTACGTGAATGAAATGGAGAGCGCGGTGATTATAATACGATACCCCGCTCCACGCAAAACACGTTAGCGTCATTGCGAGTGCTTCGCAAA
The DNA here is from genome assembly GCA_919901875.1 of Anaerolineales bacterium. Classification (GTDB taxonomy): domain Bacteria; phylum Chloroflexota; class Anaerolineae; order Anaerolineales; family VGOW01; genus VGOW01. The sequence continues at coordinate 1,745 of CAKKQG010000026.1, read as the reverse complement.
GCAATCTCATAGCGCGACCGAGATTGCTTTCCGCTCCGCGAAGTGCGCTCGCAATGACGAAGCAGCTGAGTAGTTAAGTTTTTCCGTTAAAAGCTTGCGCATAATCACTCCCGATGCTATTATGCCGCCCGTATTGTTTCCGACTAGCAAATTTCCAACTTTAAAACGTCGGAAGGCAAACCTTTATGGACGTTCTTTCGGACGTTGAACGCCGACGGCGGCGGACCTATTCAATCTTAACGGGGATCATTGTATTAACCGTGCCATGTTACTGCGCTGGATTTCTGGCGTTGATGTTTGCGCCGCCTCCGCCCAGCGCGACGCCGTTGCCTCCTCCTGTCACTGCCACGCGCGCGGCAACCGCCACCCTGGCGGCGACCCCGACCCTTCCACCGCCGCCGTCAGCGGCAAGTGGCACGACTCTACCTTCGACTCCGACTCAATTTATCCCGGACACAAAAACCTTCACGCCGTCACCGACATTTACCTTGACCGCATCGTTCACACCTAGCCCGACTCAAACGTTTACGCCGACTCTTACTCCCACGTTCACTACAACGGCGGCGGCTACTACCACGCCAACATCTACTGCCACGTTTGACGCAACAGTGACGAGCGCCTTTGCTACTGCCAATGCAGTTGGAACGAACGCGGCGCAAACCGCAACCGCACAAGCGAACTCTAATGCGATAGGCACTGGCGTTGCTGCCACGTTCACCGCCGTGGCGAATCAGACTCAAACGGCAACCGCATTTACCAAGACGCCGACTCTTACTTCAACAGCTACAGCAACAGGTGGAGCGACGGCAACACCTGTCACTCCATCGGCAACAGCCAGCGCTACTGGGGCAACGGCGACACCAAGCGGCACGGCGAATCTCACTGCTACCAAAAATGCCTGCGGCACGGCAACAGCAGCAGCCGGAGGCACGCCGACATGCCCCTAATTAGAAAATGGAAATTGGAAGTTGGATGTCAGACTTCTAACTTCCATCTTCCAACCTCCAACCTCTAACATCCAACATCTAACCTCTAACTTCCGACCTCTAACTATGGACTTACTCTCTCACCTCAAAACACTTGTATCCGCGCCCGGCCTCTCGGCGCACGAAGACCCCATTCGAAATTTAATTCGTGAGGCGTGGACACCGCTAGCAGATGAATTCGGCGGCGACAAACTGGGCAGCTTGTGGGCGACCAAACATGGCACGAGCAAAGCGCCGCGCAAAAAGATCATGCTCGTCTCACATATGGACGCGATTGGTCTTATGGTGCGCCGCGTGCATCAAGGATTTTTGTATGTCACTCAAATCGGCGGCGTGGACGCGCGCGTGATGCCCGGTCAGCCGGTATACGTGCATGGCAAAGAGACGCTGCAAGGTGTCGTTGCCTCGACGCCACCCCATTTGCTTTCGGCAAGCGATCGCGAGAAGGCGGTGCAGCTTGATGATCTAATCATTGATGTGGGTTTGCCTGCCGAAGAAGTTACGAGATTAGTGAAAGTCGGCGACCTGATCTCTTACGGTCAGTTGCCCTTTGAGATGCAAGGCGATCTGCTCGTCGCTAAATCGCTCGACAATCGCGCTTCGGTTGCTGCCGTTACCGCCTGTCTCGATGCGTTAAAAGATCGTCCGCACCGTTGGGATGTGGTTGCGGTTGCCACGGCGCAAGAAGAGATCACATATGGCGGTGCTTATGCCTCCGCCTTTGGTGTGCGACCCGATCTGGCAATTGTGATTGATGTG
>CAKKQG010000025.1 GCA_919901875.1 Anaerolineales bacterium | reverse complement strand
GCGTTGGGGAGTTTGCCTTTGCGAGCATTATTGCCTAAAGAGCGAAAAACCTTCCACCCTTTTTCGGAAGCGATTGCGGGGGCAGGTATATGTGCAGTGACAATGCGAATTTCACCTGCTTGCACAATAATTTGCAAATGAGATCCTAATCCTGCTGATTGTAAAAGTTGTTCTTCAATCAATATCCCTTGCTTGGCTTCGACGATCTGTAAAGTTGTCATGGTCACTATTTTACCAAATTAAAGGTGGGCGATTATTTCTGTGTTTTCACTATCGTTCTCGGGTCAAGCGCATCGCGTAACCCATCGCCAACGTAATTGATTGCTAACACTGTAATGAAGATAGCGAGTCCGGGGAAGATCGCCGTCCACGGGGCATAGGTCATTTGCGCTTGGGCGTTCTTGAGCATGTTGCCCCAGGTGGGAGTCGGCGGCTGAACGCCGAAGCCGAGGAAGCTCAACGTGGATTCGGTGATGATGGCGGCGCCCACGCGCAGAGTCGCCGCGACGATGAGAGAGCTTGCCGCGTTGGGGAGGATGTGTCGAAAAATAAGTCGGGCGTCGGTGGCGCCAAGCGCGCGTGAGGCTTCCACAAAATCTTTGGATCGCAACGCCAAAAATTCACCGCGCACCAGTCGGGCAATGCCCATCCACGACAAGACGCCGATGATGAGGATGATCGGAAAGGGTCCGCCGCTGAGTGCCGGTTCGTTGGTGGTTCGCAAGAGTTGGGCGAACATCAATAGTAAGAAAAGTTGCGGGATAGAAAGCATGAAGTCGGTAAAACGCATCAGGACGTTATCAACGGCGCCACCGTAGTATCCGGCAACCGCGCCCATGATCGTTCCGATCATCACCGAGATCATCATCGTGGCAACGCCGATCATCAACGAGATGCGCGCCCCTGCCCACAAACGGTTGAATAGGTCGCGCCCCAGTTCATCGGTGCCGAAGATGTTTTGCGCCGAGGGGGCTTCACGGATGTGATCCACATTTGTTTTAAGCGAATCGTAATTGGTCACGAGAGGAACGAATATCGTCAACACTATGATGATCGTTAAAAGGCTGACGCCGAGCAGGGCGGCGCGATGTTGACGAAAACGATTCCAAACGAGCTCGCGCATCGTGCGCTCTTGTGGCATTGAGGCAAGGGTTGACGAAGTTGGATCGCTGATGAGTTTCGCTTGAGGAGTCATTAGTCGAACCGTATTCGCGGATTCAAAAAGCCATAGACGATGTCGGTCAATAATCCCGACAGCACGATCATAATCGCGTTCATCAACAATACGCCCATCATCACCGAATAATCGGCGCGATCAATTGAGTTGAAAAATAAACGTCCCATGCCGGGCCACGAAAAGATCGTCTCGGTGATGAGGGCGCCGTTAAAGAGTCCGGGCAGTTCTAAGCCTATGATGGTGATCAACGGCAATAACGAATTACGCAGCGCATGTTTAAGAATGACGGTGCGTTTGTTTAAACCTTTGGCGCGCGCGGTGCGAATATAGTCTTGATGCAGAACATCCAACATGCCGGAGCGCGTGTAGCGCACATGCGTGCCGAGATTAAAAAAGATCAACACGCTGGCGGGCAGGATTAAATGTCTGAGCCGATCTTCAAACGAAAAATCGGAGCCGATGGTGGACATGCCGCCACCCGGCAGTAACGGTCCCCCCGTGTTCGGGTTTTTGATCATGACGTTGAAGATGATGATCAGAATCAATCCCATCCAAAAGATCGGAATGGATTGACCGAAGAAGGCGATGGTGGTGGCGATGTTGTCAATTTTTGAATACTGGCGTGTCGCCGAGGTGACGCCTAAGGGAATTGAAATTAATAATGAGCCGATGAAGGCGACGATGGAGAGATAAAGTGTGTTGAAAATTCTCTCACTTATTTCTGTTAACACTGGACGACCGGAGACGATAGAGGTACCCCAATTGCCGCGCACGATAGCCATCAACCAATTCCAGTATTGGATGTGAATTGGCACATCCAGTCCCAATTCATGCTTTAAGCGTTCCAAATCTTCGGCGGTGATGCCGGGACTCTCATATGCCGCCAGCGGGCCGCCGGGGATGAGATGCATCAGCAAGAAGACCGTCATGCTGATCAGGATCACTAATGGAATTGCTTGCAAGAGGCGGCGTAGAATATATTTGCCCATGAAAGAATTTTTTAAAACCCGAAGGGTCTCAATGACCCTTCGGGTTTTAAACAAAACAGGGAGTAGATTTTATTTTACTTCAACGACCACTCTTTGGCGTTGTAAGCGGTGTTGCTCCATGCATTGGAAGTGAAGCCCAACAGTCGATCACGATACGAATCAATTGCCGAACGTTGATAGAGGTAGATCATGTTCGCCTGATCGTAGGTCATTTGCGCTAACTGACAATACATATCGCGGCGCTTGGCAGGATCCGGTTCACCGCTGGCTTGCTTCAGCAGGTCGTCGGCTTTGGGATTATTGAAACGAGTGTAGTTCAAACCACCTTTATTATCTACGCTTGGGATGTTCGCCGATGACCACAAGTTCACCATTTGGCTGTGGGGATCAATGCCGGCGTTGGTGGTGTACATGATGATGTCAAAGTTGCCATGTCGGCGCGGTGAGCCGCCGTCCCATGTGCCGATGACTACTGACGACGGCGCGTTCTCGATGAACATATCAATACCGATCGCCTTCATATCTTCGACAACCAACACTTGCGAATCTTCGCGCAGCTTGTTGCCCGATGTGGTCGAATACTTCAAGCGCAGCTTGACGCCGTCTTTGAGGCGGATGCCGTCAGCGCCGGGCTTCCAACCGGCTTCGTCAAGCAAGCTCTTCGCCTTCGCCGCATCGTACGGATACGCTTGAATGGTCTTGCATTCAAAGTAACCGGCGTTCAATTCACTCGATCCCGGTTTCGCTTTGTTGTTGAGCAACTTCTCGATGATGCGTTGCTTGTTGATGCCGTAAGCAATCGCCTGACGCACTTTCACGTCGCTCAAGATCGCGTGCGGCTTCTTGGGATCGGACGGGTCTTTGTTCTCTGCCATGTTGAGGAACAAACGCTCACCGCCGATTTGCAACGGCGCCGAAACTTTGACTCCCGCCATCTTCTCTAACTGCGGAATGTCGGCTTCGGTGTTGTTCCACATGATATCCACTTCACCGCTCGCCACTAACTGCAGAGCGACTTCGGATGAAGGCACAATACGGACGACGACTTCATCCAAATACGGCTTGCCTGCTTCGCGATATTTATCGTTGCGTTTCAAGCGGATAAATTCATCCGTCTTCCATTCTTCAATTATGAATGCACCGGCACCGACGGGCTTGCGGTTATGCGCCCAATCTTTCATGCCTTTCGGGTCACCTGCTGAGCGCGGAATTAAATCCGAGCCATTGAAGAGGGTGAGGTATGGCGCGAAGAATGATTTGTATTTCACCACGACGGTGAGAGGATCGGGGCAGTCTACCGTTTCAATCGAGGAATATCCGGTTGTTGAAACGATACCCACATTCGGCGTCATGATGGCTTGCCACGAGTATTTAAAATCTTCGCACTCTACAGGTTTGCCATCCGAGAAGACCAACTTCTCTTTGAGCTTGTAGGTGATGGTCTTGCCATCGGCACTGACGCCGCCGTTCTGCACGGTGGGTACTTCTTTCGCTAATGCCGCTACGCGTGTGCCATCGGGCTGCACTTCGGTCATACCTTCAGTGACCAAGTTGAGGACGACGCTCATCACCGTTTGTGTGCCGAGCAAACCGTTCAACGTCACTGGCGATTGCCACACTGCTAACGTTACTTTGCCGCCCTTCTTGGGTCCGGCGGGCACGGCGGTTGCTGCCGGCGCGCTGGTCGCCGCCGGTGCGACGGTTGCCGCAGGCGCGCTGGTTGCCGGCGCCGAGGTTGGTGCGGGTGTGGCGCAGGCGGTCAAGATCAACGAGATGGCGAATAATACTCCTAACATTTTTTGAATCTGTGATTGTGTTTTCATTATCTGCTCTCCTCCTTAGTGAGAGAAATTAGTGTTACTACTTTACAATAGGGGTGAGTCAACTGTCAACAACTTATTTCTTTTCTTTTTCCTTACTGTCCACGGGTCTATGCATCAACAAACGCGCCTGACTATTCAACCCGCTTTCGCGCTCGCTCTTCTTAGGTCGTGTATAGGATCCATCCGGTTGCAAGTAGCGTGCTTTGGCGGCGTCGGCGAGATAGGTGGCAAGAACTTCATCGCGCAAGTGCTTGATAAAACGCGAGTCTTGTACCGGGAATAGAATCTCCACGCGGCGATCAATGTTGCGCGGCATGAGGTCGGCACTGCCCACAT
>CAKKQG010000024.1:15546-24070 GCA_919901875.1 Anaerolineales bacterium | reverse complement strand
AGAGACGTTCCGCCGGAACGTCTCTACGTTTTTAACCGTCAAGCACTCAAGTGCTTAACGCACCGCCCTCAAACCCTCGCCACCTGATTCGGTTGATATACAATAATCCCATGACCGAATCCATTTCTCCCGAACCCCAATCTCCAATCCCTAATCTCCCAATCTCCAATCCCCTCCGCCTCTTGCTCTTCGCCCTATTCATCGGCGTCAGCGTAGACGTTTTGTTTTACAACAAAGCGCCCGGCATTTCGTTCCCGATTTTTATTTTGTTCTGCGCCTTGGCGTTATTAGTCTCGCTCTTCGCCGAGCGTGTCACGCCCGCATTGAGTTCGCTGTGGCTGCTCGCGCCGATGATCATCTTTGCCTCTTTTGTTTTTGTGCGCGCCGAGCCGCTCACCACGTTTGTCAACGTGATGATCGCCTTTGCGTTGGGCGGTTTGTTGGTGCGGACGATCTATCACGGTGAACTTTTTCGATTCGGCTTGATCGATCATCTCGTCAATTACGTTTTACTGGGAATCGAAATTCTTTTTCGCCCCTTCCCGTTTTTGTGGGATGTGAGCAAACAGGCAGGCGATAAAGAAAGCGGACGCCGACTGTGGCTGCCCGTCGCGCGCGGACTCATCTTGGTGACGCCGATTCTGTGTATCTTCGCCGTTCTCTTAAGTGCGGCTGATCTCGTCTTCGCTGATCGTTTGCGCGATGTGTTGAAGTGGCTCAATCTCGACAACATCCCCGAATTGATCGCGCGCGGCATTTTGATCTTGATGGCGACCTTCGTGGCGATTGGACTCTTGGCGCAGGCGGTGCGCCCGTTTAGAAAATACAATCTCATCGGCGCCGAGAAGCCCATTGTGCCGACACTGTTGGGGTTGATCGAAAGTTCCATCGTGTTAGGCGGCATCAATTTGTTGTTCGCCGGGTTCGTGATCATTCAATTCCGCTATCTCTTCGGAAGCGTGGAGAACATCACGGCGGCGGGCTACACCTATAGTGACTATGCGCGGCGCGGGTTTGGCGAGCTGGTGTTGGTGGTGGCGATGACGTTGGGGATTTTGTTGGCGCTCAGCACGTTGGTGAAGCGCGAAGATCGAAAAACGATCATCACGTTTAATGCGCTTAACTTCCTGATGGTAGCGTTAGTGGGCGTGGTGGTCGTCTCGGCCTTGCAGCGATTGTTGCTTTATGAATCTATCTTTGGCTTTTCACGTTTACGAACCTACTCGCACGTAGCGACGATCTGGCTGGGCCTGTTGTTCGTTCCATATATCGCAGCGTTGTTGGCGGGGCGCATGAGATGGTTCGCCACAGGATCGCTGTTCGTGGTAATAGGATTCGGCGTCACCTTGAATCTGTTGAACGTGGATGTGTTTATCGCGCGGCAGAATATCGCTCGCAATGGAATCAGGCTGCACACCAGTTATCTTGTCACGCTCTCGGATGATGCAATGTCCGAGATGATCGCTCTCTTCAAAACTGCCAAAGATGAATCGTTGGGCGCGGGGCTGGCGTGCCGCGTGGCGCAGATGAAAACGGAAGAGCCGAAGTTGGGGTGGCAGTCGTATCACTTGGCGCGGCAGGAAGCGTATACTCAATTGAAGGCGAACGAAAATTTATTTTTGCAATGGCAGGTGGACAAACAAAACACTGTGATGGTGAACGGCAAGCGCACGTCGTGCCGGACGTTGTTGGCAAGTTATGTGTTGGAGCCGGGCTTGACGAGTGAATATAGATGAGTGGCACAAAGACTTCCGAAGTCGCAAAGAACGCGAAAACTTCGGAAGTCTTTGTTTTATGGCCTACCAAACGAGTTGGCGAAGTAACCGCCATATTCACTCGCGTCGTTGAAAGCGTAACCCGATCCAATGTGAACGTAAACGCCGTTCAATATGTTCGCCCGATGACCTGGGCTGTTCATCCAACCGGTCACTGCCGATTCGGGTGAGTTGAAGGGACCGCCGCCGGCATAGACATTCTCTGCCGCCGCGCTGAAGCTGTAACCGAATCGCGCCATGCGATCAAACGGACTCGATCCATCCGAGCCGGTGTGATCAAAAAAATTTTTACATGCCATGTCTACGCTGTGCGCCCGCGCCGCCGACATTAACTGCGGTTGCGCCGTCAGTTGCCCCAAGCCCGCCTTCGCTCGTTCTGCGTTGAGCAAAATGATCACTGTGTTTTCAAAATTTACATTGAGTGTCGCACAACTTGATGAGGATGTTGTTGCCGTCGCGGGTGCTTTCGTTGCGCTCGGTGGGATGGGCGTTCTGGTTCGGGTTGCGGTTGGCGGCACTCCAGACGGCGTCGCTGTAGTTGGAATCTTTGTCGCGGTTGCGGCGATGGAAGTTGATGTGCGAGTGTGCGTCGCCGTTCGCGGGATGGGTGTTAACGACCGTGTCACCGCCGTTGCCGTTGGCGGCAGATTCGTCGAGGCGACTCGCGTCGGCGGAATCACGAGTTGAGTTGGCGGAATCACGAATTGAGTTGGGGTGGGGGGCAGCGCGGTGACGGATGGGGCGAGCGTGGGTTCTTCGATCAACCCGGCAACCGAGATGAGGGGCGTGTTGCAAGCGAGTACAGCCAGACATAGTGCGGTGAATGCGATGCGTTTCATTTTTTGATTGTATGAGTGATTAAGACGATTCGCAAAATAATTTATTGACTCTTCACCATTGTTTGTGAATTGCTAGACAATTCATCTAAGATCAGTTATCATTTCGCGCGGTAACTTTAAGAAGTAGTTTTGAAATTGTAAACCTGTAGCGCAAATTGTCAATTTGCGCTACGAAAATTTTATGACTCGGTGGAGGCATAATGTCTGATCTTGTAAAACAAATTGCGGCTGATCTACAAAAACAAATTGAAGCTTACGCGCCCAAAGTGGAGGCGCAAGACGTTGGCTCTGTATTGGAAGCGGGTGATGGTATTGCCCGCGTTTCAGGTCTGGCGGGTGTGCAGGCGTCGGAGTTGGTGCAGTTCGAGAACGGCGAATATGGAATCGCTTTCAACTTAGAAGCGTCTAACGTCGGCGTGATCGTCATGGGTGAGTATGCTTCTATTTCAGAAGGCTCCACCGTGCGCGGCACGGGGTTGATCGCTTCTGTTCCTGTCGGCGATGCGTTAGTGGGTCGCGTGGTGAACGCGCTCGGTTTGCCGTTGGATGGCAAGGGACCGATCAATGCCACGAGCCGCCGCCCGATTGAGCGTATTGCGCCGGGCGTGGTGTATCGTCAAGATGTGGATACGCCGTTGCAAACCGGATTGAAAGTGATCGACTCGATGATCCCGATCGGTCGCGGTCAACGCGAATTGATCATCGGTGATCGTCAAACGGGTAAGACCGCCGTTGCCATTGATACGATCATCAATCAAAAAGGCAAGAACTGTTTCTGCATTTACGTTGCGGTAGGGCAGAAGAAGGCGGCGATTGCTCGACTTGTCGCCACGTTAGAAAAATATGGCGCGATGGAATACACCACTGTCGTCGTCGCTTCTGCCGAAGACCCCGCCGCGCTTCAATATATTGTGCCTTACGCCGGTTGTGCCATGGGCGAAGAGTTTATGGAGACCGGACGCGATGCGTTGATCGTCTATGACGATCTCTCCAAACATGCCTGGGCGTATCGCCAAGTGTCGTTGTTGCTCCGCCGCCCGCCGGGTCGTGAAGCGTATCCGGGCGATGTGTTTTATCTTCACTCACGTTTGCTGGAACGCGCCGTGCGCCTCTCGATTGATTATGTGATCGTCAAGAAGGGCGCTGAGGCGACGAAAGCCAACGCGGTCAACGGCAGACTGTATAAGGGACCGATGGCGAAGCATGACGCCGAACACGATTTCAAGGCGATGGCGAACAACGCCGATCTGGAAATGAAACGCACGCCAGCTTCCGGCGGTTCTCTCACCGCACTGCCGATCATCGAAACATTACTCGGCGATGTGTCGGCTTACATCCCTACCAACGTTATTTCAATTACAGACGGACAGATTTATTTGGAGAACGATCTCTTCAATGCCGGTATACGTCCAGCGTTGAACGTCGGTATCTCCGTCTCGCGCGTGGGTGGCGACGCGCAGACTAAAGCGATGAAGCAAGTGGCGGGTCGTCTCAAACTGGAGATGGCGCAGTTCCGCGAACTGGCGGCATTCGCGCTCTTCGGTTCTGATCTGGATAAAGCGACTCAACGCCAATTGGAACGCGGGCAGCGCTTGCAAGAAGTGTTAAAGCAAGGGCAATACATTCCGATGTCGGTTGAGCAACAAGTGACCAGCATCTTTGCTGTGACCAACGGTTTTTCCGATAAAGTGGCGGTAGCAAAAATTCGTGAGTGGGAAACAGCGATGCTGCGCTATCTCGAAACCTCGTACGGGCATTTACTTAAAGATGTCGCCGCCAAGAAGCAGATCAGCGGCGAGACCGATAAAGCATTGCGTGAAGCGATTGCTGCTTTCAATACGACCTATCAAGGATAACCCCGATGGCTTCCGCACGAGAAATGCGGCTCCGCATTCGGAGCGTAAAAAATATCTCGCAAGTGACCCGCGCCCTGCAAGCGGTGAGCGCGTCAAAGGTTCGCAAAGCCCAACAAGCGGTGATGGCAACGCGCGCCTACGCCGGAAAAGCCTACGACATTCTGGTGGGCTTGTCGCAACAACCCGGCAATCTGGCGAACCTGCACCCGTTGTTGACCACGCGAGAGCAGGTCAAAGCGATTGACGTGATCTTGATCAGTGGTGATCGTGGGTTGGCGGGCGCCTACAATTCCAACGTGGTGCGCGAAGGTTTGGATTTCGCCAAGACACAAACAGCCCCATTGCGTTGGGTAACGGTGGGACGAAAAGGGCGCGATATGATCTTCCGCCGCCGCCAACAGATCGTGTCGGAGTTCAGTGGTCTGTCTGCCGCGCCCACAGGCGTAGAGATTGCTCCGATTGCCCGCACCGTGATTGACGATTTCTTAAATGGCACGGTGGATCAAGTGTTTGTGGTCTACACCGATTTCATCAGCACGGCGCGACAAGTGCCGACAGTGAAACAGTTGTTGCCCTTGAGTGTGGCAACGTTGAGTCGGGGCGGGATGGCAACGGGCAAGAACGAAGCCCCAAGCGGATCGGTTAATCTTCTACCCTATATCTACGAGCCCAGCGCAGAAGAATTGTTGAACGCTATTCTGCCGCGCTTCACTCAATTGCAAGTGCTGCAAACAATTTTAGAGTCACTCGCTTCTGAACACAGCGCGCGTATGGTGGCGATGCAAAACGCAACCGACAACGCACAAGAACTGGTGGCGGGTTTGCAGCTCGATTACAACAAAGCGCGCCAATTGGCGATCACCAGCGACCTGCTCGACATCGCCGGTGGCGCGGAAGCGTTGGCGAAATCTTTGCAAAAAAGCGTATAGCGAATGGCAAATAGCGGATAGCGAATAGCATATCGCTGATACGGAATACGCAATACGAATTACGGAGAATCTCTTTCATGGCAAAATCAACAGGCAAGATCGTTCAAATTCAAGGCGGCGTGGTTGATTGCGAATTTCCACAAGATCAACTTCCCGAAATTTATGAGGCGGTGGAATTGCCTCAACCTAAAGGTGAGCCGCTCATCCTTGAAGTGCAGAAGCATCTTGGCAACAATTGGGTGCGCTGCGTCTCGATGAATACCACCGATGGTTTGCGACGCGGTGATACTGCCGTCGCGACCGGTTCGCCGATCATGGTTCCCGTAGGTCCCAACACACTCGGACGTATCTTTAACGTGTTAGGTCGCCCGATTGATGAGAAGGGTGATGTGACGAGCGAACTTAATTACAGCATTCACCGTGCCGCGCCCAAATTTGAAGAACAATCCACTCGCATGGAGATTTTAGAAACGGGTGTGAAGGCGATTGACCTCATCGCTCCATTTACCAGAGGCGGCAAAACCGGAATCTTCGGTGGCGCCGGTGTGGGCAAAACAATCGTCATCACGGAATTGATCCGCTCGATTGCCACGGTTCATAAAGGCAACTCGGTCTTCGCCGGAGTCGGCGAGCGCACCCGCGAAGGCACGCAGCTCTATCGTGAAATGATCGAAGCCGACGTGATGAAAGATACGGTGATGGTTTATGGTCAGATGAATGAGCCTGCCGGTGCGCGTTTGCGTGTGGCATTGACTGCTCTGGCGATGGCGGAATACTTCCGCGATCAGGGCAAAGACGTGCTACTGTTCATTGATAACATTTTCCGCTTTGTCATGAGTGGTTCGGAAGTGTCGGCGTTGTTGGGTCGTATGCCTTCGGCGGTAGGTTATCAGCCGTCACTGGCAACCGAGATGGGCGAATTGCAAGAGCGCATCACATCCACCAAACGCGGATCGATCACTTCGATGCAAGCGGTCTACGTGCCTGCCGATGATTATTCTGATCCTGCGCCGGTGGCAACGTTTACTCACTTGGATGCCACCATTGCGCTGGAGCGGGCAATTGCCGCGCGCGGCATCTATCCCGCCGTGGATCCTCTCACCTCAACCTCTCGCGCTCTTGATCCGCTTGTAGTGGGTGAAGAACATTACCGCACCGCGCGTGAAGTGAAACAAGTTTTGCAGAAGTATAAAGATTTACAAGACATCATCGCCATCTTGGGTGTAGATGAACTCTCAGAAGATGATCGGTTGTTAGTTGCCCGCGCCCGCAAGATCGAACGCTTTTTCTCGCAACCGTTCTTCGTTGCCGAGCGCTTCACCGGCACACCCGGCGCTTACGTGCCGATGAAAGAAACCGTGCGCTCCTTCCGTGAAATTTTGGATGGCAAGCACGACGATCTGCCGGAGCAAGCCTTCATGTTGGCTGGCACGATTGAAGATGTGATCGAGAACGCGAAGAAACTGCAGTAAAAACTTCCAAACTTCAAACTCCAAAAATCAAATTTCAAAGTTGCACTTTTGGAGTTTGGGTTTTTGGGATTTGGGATTTTCCTTATGACCATTCGCTGTGACATCGTAACTCAAGAACGCATCGTCTTTTCGGAAGATGTAGATATGGTCGTCGCTCCGGGCGTGGATGGCGTGTTGGGTATTCTGCCGCATCACTCGCCGTTGCTGACCACGCTGCAATTCGGCGAGTTGCTCATTCGCAAAGGCGGGCAGGAACAATCGTTTGCCATCGGCGGCGGCATACTCGAAGTGCGCCCCGATCATGTAACGGTGTTAGCCGACGCCGCCGAACAGGCTGATGAAATTGATACGGCGCGCGCCGAGGCGGCTCGACATCGCGCCGAAGAGTTGCTCAAGCAAGGTCTTCCGCCCGGCTCAGATCGTTTCGCCGAGATCGAAAATGCCCTTAAGCGTTCCAATGTCCGTCTCAAAGTTGGAGTCAAGCGCAGGCGATCCGGTCCACCCCCGACGATGAATATGGGTGGCAACTAAGTAGAGCAAGATGACATCTTGCTCTACGGAGAAAACGGGTTTCTCCGACAGACTGCTAATAAACAGTGTCCGTATAACCTCCCGAAGGTCACAAACCTTCGGGAGGTTTCATGTCGTATAATTGCTCTCTATGGGTTTATTTTCTAAAGATATTGGAATCGATCTCGGCACAGTTAATGTGATCTGTTACGACAAGGGCGAAATTGTTTTGCATGAGCCGTCCATCGTAGCGATCCAACTTGACGAGCAGAAGATCGTCGCCGTTGGGCAAGAAGCAAAAGAGATGCAGGGGCGCACGCCGGATACGATTGAAGTGTTGCGTCCTCTTCAAAATGGCGTCATTGCCGATTACGAAGTGACCGAGCGTATGCTCTTTTACTTCATTCAAAAAATTGTCGGACCGTTTCGTCTCTTTAAACCGCGCGTCATGGTCAGTGTGCCGTACGGCGTGACGAGCGTGGAAAGCCGCGCCGTGCATCAGGCGGCGCTGCAAGCCGGCAGCCGTGAAGTATTTTTGATTCAAGAGCCGCTGGCTGCGGCGCTGGGCGCCGGGCTTCCGATCAGCACACCCACCGGCAACATGATCGTTGATCTGGGCGGCGGCGTGAGTGAAGCCGCCATCATTGCCCTCAACGGCATTGTCGCCGCCAACTCTATCCGCATCGGCGGTATGAAGTTGGATGATTCGATTGTGGCTTATACACGAAAAAAGTATGGGTTGATCATCGGTGAGCCAACCGCCGAGGATGTCAAGATCGCCATTGGCTCGGCGATCCCGGTGGAAGAAGATCAAACGATGGAAGTGCAAGGACGCGATCAGGTGACGGGCTTGCCGCGCACCATTACTTTAACCACCAGCGAGATCGCCGAAGCGATGCACGAGCCGTTGATGTCCATCATCGGCATGGTGCGCTCGGTGTTGGAAAGGACTCCACCCGAACTGATCTCCGATACGATTGATCGCGGCATGGTCATCTGTGGCGGCGGCGCGTTATTGCGTGGTGTTGATAAATTGTTGACCAAAGAGACGGGCGTGCCAGCCTATCTTGCCGACAATCCGTTGGCGTGTGTGGCGATGGGCTGTGGTAAGGCGCTCGAGAACTACGAAATGCTTAAGCCGTC
>CAKKQG010000024.1:0-15446 GCA_919901875.1 Anaerolineales bacterium | reverse complement strand
ACCGTGTTGATCGCCAATACGGTTTTTCTCGTATCAGGCGTGCTGGCGTTCGATTGGATTCGCCGTGTGCCGATCCCCAGCGCGTTAGTGTTTCGGTCATTAGTGGTGGCGGGCGTTAGCGGTAACGAGTGGGGCGCGGGGGTGTTCTCGAACAGCTTCAGCCGCTATGATCGACTCATCAAGATCAACGGTGTTGAAGTCACGCCCGAGGACTACGAAGCGCGCATGATCGCTCTGGATGCATTCCGTTCGCAATTCGTGAATGTGGTCTATGAGCGTAACAGCGCCTACACCTCACCCTTGAGTTCAAGTCGCTGCACGGTTGAAGTCCGCCCGGCGATATGGCAATGCGAGACCGAGCTGCCTGTTCTGCCTCTGCCATTAGCCGACGTCGTGCGCTTGTTCGGCGTACCCTATCTGGCATCGCTCGTGTGCCTCGCCCTTAGCGCGTGGGCTTGGCGTACTCGAAGTAACACGCGCGCCGGAGTGGCACTGTCTCATCTCTGTGGTTTTTTTTCCATCATATTTGCAACATACTTTGATTCATTCTCAACCCACGTCTTCACCGGCGTTTATTTCATCGCGCTTTCTCTCTTTGCGCCAGTGACGTTCTCACTAGGTCTGCTGTTTCCAGTCGAAGTCCCTCTCATCAATCGTTATCCCAGCCTGCGGCTTCTCGTCTACATTCCGTTCATCATTCTTGGCACTTCGGCTGCCTATCTGATCAATGTACCGGACAACCCGTGGGCGTTCATCAAGTTGTCAGAGATGATCTACACCTCTATCGGCCTCGGCGTGTTTGCCTTTGCTGTTATAAATGCTTATCGCATTGTCCGACCCGAGTCGCCCGTTGTCAAACAACAGAGTCAGATCGTCTTAAGCGGCGTGATCATCGCTTTGCTGCCTCTTGGGATGTGGGGCGGGCAATCTCTGCTAAACCCCAAAACAGTATTTGAACCTCTGCTCTATCTGCCGTCGTTGATCGTCTTTCCATTATCCGTCGCCTTCGCCATGATGCGTTACAAAATTTTAGGCGTGGATGAAGTGATCAGCGAACTCGAACAACGCGTGAATGAACGGACGACAGAACTGGCGCAGCAGAACGAATACCTGACCGCGCTGCATGAAACTACACTGTCGCTTATCAACCGCTTGGACGCCGCCGATTTGCTTGAAGCCATCGTGCGTCGTGCTGCCCAACTACTAGGGGCGCCGCACGGTTTTGTCTTTTTAGTTAACGCCGACGGATCCTTGTTGGAACGCAGTGTGGGGATTGGTTTATTTGCGAATGCCCCCGACTCTCGTCTGGCGATTGGGCAAGGACTCGCCGGAAAAGTATGGCAGAGCAAGCAACCCTTTATCGTAGATGATTACGACCAGTGGGAAGGGCGCTCGCCGACCATGCGTTATGGATCTTTCCGCGCGGCAGTTGCCGTGCCGCTTAATTCTGGTGATCAAGTATTGGGCGTGTTAGGTTTGGCGCGCGATGCTGCGTCGGAAGGGAAGTTTACCGCGCAAGATATTGAAATTCTCACGCGCTTCGCGCAGCTGGCTTCGATTGCTATGGATAACGCGCGCTTGTTCCAACAGAGCGAGAGTCAGGTGCGCGAGCTTAGCACGTTGTATAGCGCCAGTCGTCGCCTCACAGCGGCAAACGATCTGCAAGAGGTGGTTGCTGCCGTGGTCGAAGAGATTCGGGTGCCCATTGTGGATCGCGCTGTTTTGCTGACGCTGGAGTATGCCAATAACGGCACGGTGGACTCGATGACCATCACGGCAAATTGGCACGATGGCAAAGGTCCGTTGCCGATGCCCATCGGCACGCGCTACGACTCGGCGCTCATCACGTCGTCTCGTTGGCTGCTCACGGAAAAGCCGCGTTTTTATGAAGACGCTCAACTGAGTGAGCAAGCCGACCCGGCGATATTAAGTTTGGCGCAGCGCCTGAACATTCGCGCTTTGGCAATTCTTCCATTGTGGATCGGCGGACGGCAGATCGGTATCTTGTTGATCGAGTCGAAAGAAAAATATCAGTTCACTCAACGTGAGACCCGCCCCTATTTGGCATTGGCGGCGCAGATGGCAATTGCGGTTGACCGCAAACGCGCCGAGGAAGCGCTGCGCGTTTCCGAGTCGGAACTGCGCGCATTATTCCAAGCGATGCGTGATGTGATCATTGTTCTGGACGGCGAAGGGCGTTATGTAGATATTGCGCCGACGAATCCTGCTCTGCTCATCAAACCGTCTCAGGACATGATCGGCAAGACTCTAAGCGAAGTCCTGCCCGAATCACTCGCCGTTGCCTTTCTTCAACACATTCGCTACGTGCTGCACACGAAACAGACGGCTTACATTGAATACTCTTTACGCATCCGCGACAAAGATGTCTGGTTTGCTGCCAATGCCTCGCCCTTTTTGGAAGATAAAGTGATCTGGGTCGCGCGCGATGTTACCGAGCGCCGATTGGCAGGGGAAGCATTGCGTAAGAGCGAAGCCAATTTGCGCGATCTGTTTGAAAGCTCGCCGGATGCGATCTACGTTGAATCGTTTGAGGGCACCGTGCTGGATGTGAATCCGGCGGCGTGCATCTTGCAGGGTTATCACCGCGACGAATTGATCGGTCAAAATGTGTTGGACCTTGTGCCGCCTGACGAGCGTGACGAAGTGTGGCGTGGTTTCCAGCAAATGGCGCGTGGCGAGATCATGCTTGCCGAAGGCTTTAGCCAACGCAAAGACGGCGCGAAGGTGGCGGTGGAAGTGCGTGTGGGTCGTATTGAGTATGGCGGCAAACCGGCGCTGTTGCTGCACGTCCGCGATATTACAGATCGTAAGCAAGCCGAGATCGAATTGCGTAAAGCAAAAGATGCGGCAGAAGCCGGTTCGCGCGCCAAGAGTGAATTTTTGGCGAACATGAGTCACGAGATTCGCACGCCGATGAATGCGGTGATCGGTATGACCGGACTCTTGCTCGACACGCCGTTGACGGCGGAACAACGTGATTATGCCGAGACGATCCGCAGCAGTGGCGACGCGCTCTTAACCGTGATCAACGACATCCTCGACTTTTCTAAGATCGAAGCGGGGCGCATGGAATTAGAGCGCCGTTTATTGGATGTGCAGGGGTGTGCCGGGTCGGCGCTCGATCTTCTCGCCCCTAACGCTGCCGCAAAGGGAATCCAACTTGTGTTGGAGATCGAAGATACAGTGCCAACTCACATCAACGGCGATGCGACTCGGCTGCGTCAGATTTTAGTAAATCTTCTGAGCAATGCAGTGAAGTTCACGGAACGCGGCGAGGTGATGGTTCGCGTTACAGTGGACAGGCGGGAAGGGTCCTCCATTATTTTGCAGTTCACTGTCAAAGATAGCGGCATCGGCATCCCGTCAGATCGCATGAGCCGACTCTTTCAATCGTTCTCGCAGGTAGACGCCTCGACGACGCGCAAGTATGGCGGAACAGGGTTGGGGTTGGCGATCAGCAAACGATTGTGCGAGATGATGGGCGGAGTGATGTGGGCAGAGAGTGAGGTCGGCAAAGGTTCCACGTTTCACTTTACCCTCCGCGCCGAAGTGGATGGCGGCACGAAGCCCCTCTATCTTAAAGACCAACGATTGTTTGATACGGGGCTAGGACAGCGCCTGCCTTTAAAAATACTTCTGGCAGAAGACAATGCGGTGAATCAAAAACTTGCGCTGCGAATGTTGGAACGCATGGGGTATCGCGCCGATGTGGTGGCAAACGGTCTGGAAGTATTGGAAGCCTTACAACGCCAACCGTACGATCTCGTTTTGATGGATATGCAGATGCCGGAGATGGATGGTTTAGAAGCAACGCGCCAAATTGTGAAGGAATGGAAAGAGGCTCGACCGCGCATCATTGCGATGACCGCTAATGCGATGCAGGAAGATCGTGAGGCGTGTCTGGCGGCAGGGATGGATGATTACGTTAGCAAGCCGGTGCAAGTTGCCGATCTGCAAAACGCGATAGAACATTGGGGGCAGACGGCTGTGGATCATCCGTCGTTGCCGTCTAATGGCGCAGTGTCGCTCACGGGTAATGGTCTTGAGTTGCCGGAGGCGATTGATAAAAAAGTTTTAGCAGACTTACGCACACTTCAATCTGCTGCCGAACCTGATCTGGTCGAAAGACTTTTTGGTATGTTGCAATCGGACGCGCCTAAATTGATTGATGCCATGCGTGAGGCGGTGGCGCGCGCCGATGCCGCCGAATTGCGACATGCGGCGCACAGCCTCAAAGGCAGCAGTGCCAGTTTAGGCGCCAAGCCTCTCTCGGCTTTGAGCGCGGCGGTTGAAAAAGCGGCGAAGGCGGGGTCGTTGGTTGAAACGGGGCAGATCGATCAAATTGAGAACGAATTTCATCGCGTGCTTCGTGCTGTGGGAAAAGAGTAGAAGCGAGTCGGCTAAGACCTCCGAGTTCTTAAAGAACTCGGAGGTCTTAGCGCGGGAGATGAATTAAATGGACAATGGACAACCTGAGGCAATTGACCGCGCGGTTTTGAAAGAACTACGAAGCTTACAAGGGGAGGGTGAGCCTGATTTCATTGCCGAACTTTTCGAGACATTTCGTGGGGATGCGCCGACGTTGATCACTGCCATGCGAACCGCCGCCACTCAAGGTGATGCCGATAAACTCAGACAGGCGGCGCACAGCCTCAAAGGCAGCAGCGCCAATCTGGGCGCCAAGCCCCTCTCGGCGATCAGCGCGGAAGTTGAGAAGATGGGTCGCGCCGGAGTGATGACGGGCGTGGCAGAAAAAATAGATCAGATCGAACAGGAATACGCTCGTGTATTAAAAATGTTGGAGAGCGAATCCAAGAATCAAGCATGATTGGGCTTACGCACTTTAATCACGAATCCCACTACGCTGCGCTTCGGGGACTGTGTGTCACGAATATACGAATTTAACGAATAGAGCAATAAAAAATGAATTCGTGATATTCGCTCCATTCGTGATATTCGTGATGGAATCATCTTGTCTTGCGTAAGTCCAGCATGAGCATCGTATAGGAGTGCATCGGATCAGTCGCAAAACTCACCGCAACTCCCCGACAAAGACGGCAATGGAATTAAAGCCTCGTATCTACTCGATCTGCCGCCAGAGCAGCGCCGCATTATGCGCCTCTTGCTGCGTCACGCCGAATTGACTCTGCCCGATCTGCGTAAAGCACTCGACGCTCTGCCCGAAGGCGAGCGGTTAACCTCTGACGAAATTGATAACGCTATTAAAGTATTAATCGAACAGAATTGGTTGATACGCCTTGAAGCAAATGACGTGGTGAGTTACAAAGCGAATTTTCAACGCAAGACCGGGAGCGGCAGTGAAAAACCCGCGCCGCGCCGCCGCAATGCCAGCCCTGTTGCGCGCGGTGTGTGGGAAGCGTTGGAAGCGAAAGACAAGAATGAGTTGCGTCAAGATTGATTTCGTGGACACTCGGTGACGCTTCGGAGAGAGTAATGACTGTCTACAAAAAAGTTGTCTATAAGATCAACAACCAAGAGATTCACGCCCGCGAGGAAGGACCTCCCAACGCCCGCATCGCTTTGATGATTCACGGCTGGGGCAGTTCGTGGTTTGCCGTCTCGCCGGTGTTCAACCAGATGAAAGAACGGTATCGCTGCATTGCAGTTGATCTGCCGGGTTATGGCGAGTCGCCGCGCCTGTCTACCCGCACCACCATCCCGGCGTATATTGATCTCGTCATCAGTTTGCTCAGAGAGATCAGTAAACAACCAGTGATCTTGGTTGGACATTCGATGGGTGGCATGATCAGCCTCGGCGTGTCGCTCAAAGCGCCCGAACTTGTTGAGCGCATGGTGCTGCTGTGTCCAACGATTAGCGGGCGGCTGTCGTTCTTCATCAACATGTTCATGACTCCCTTTGTCGTCATGGAACGTTTTCCGGCGGGCGGTCTCATCGTCTCGTTGCTTGAACCGCAAATGTTGAATCTCACCGACAGCATTTTGCGCCCGGCGTTGTTTGCTGATCGCAGCGGCATCACCCTCGACGAATACGAAAAGATTCGCGCCGACGCTCGCCGACCCGGTCAAGGCTCGGTGCGCGCCGAATGTTTTTGGGCGATGCGCCAGCATGACATACGTGATCGATTAAAGAATGTGAAGACGCCGTCACTGGTGATCTGGGGGATGGAAGATAACACGGTGCCGTTGCGCGATGCCGGTGTGGTTGCCCGCGAATGGCCTGACGCCGACTTGCGTGTGATACCGAATGCCGGTCACTGGCCTCAATTTGAAACCCCCGACATCACCGAGCGGCACATCCGCGCCTTCCTCAGCACGCCGTTGAAATTGCTCACGGTACAATTTTAATGAATAACGTCACCCCAACGACTCCCAAATATGAACACGTCTCATACCTTGTCGTGGACGACAATGAGACTAATCGCATGTTGCTGATGTATGTCCTTAAAGGCGAAGGCTGTGTCATCGAATTTGCCGAGAACGGTCAGGAAGCGCTCGATAAACTTCGGCAGAAAAATTTCGACGTGGTGCTGCTTGACCTGATGATGCCGGAAGTTAACGGCTATGAAGTGCTGCGGCAAATGAAAGCCGATAAATCTTTGCGTCATATCCCCGCCATCGTGGTCTCGGCTTTGGACAATATGGACAGTATCGTTACCTGCATCCAGATGGGCGCAGAAGATTACCTGACCAAACCGTTCAGCCCGGTTCTGCTCAAAGCCCGCGTGGATGCTTGTCTTGAGAAGAAACGTTTGCGCGATATGCAAGTCCAATCCATGATGCAGCTCGAAAAAGAAAAAAAGCGCGTGGATGATCTACTGCAAGTCGTGATCCCCATCGGCGTTGCCCTCTCTGCCGAAAAAGATTTTAACCGCCTGCTCGAAAAAATTTTGCTCGAAGCCAAAATGCTGTGTCATGCCGATGCCGGCACGCTCTATCTTCAAACCGACGATAATCAATTGCGTTTTGTGATCATGCGTAACGATTCGCTGAAGATCGCCCTCGGCGGCACCACCGGCGAACCGATCCCGTTTCCGCCGTTGAATTTATACGACGACAAAGGGACGCCGAATCATCACAACGTTGCTACTTATGCCGCCCTCAGCGGCGCAACGGTCAACATCCCCGACGCCTATCAAACGCAGGACTTCGATTTTTCCGGCACGCACGTTTTTGATAAACGCACCGGCTATCGTTCCACCTCGTTCTTGACCATCCCCTTGAAAGATGGCGCGAACCAAGTGATCGGTGTGCTGCAATTGCTTAATGCCATGGACGCCGACACGGGCAAAGTCATTCCCTTTGATTTGGGTTTTCATCAAGTGATTGAATCTATGGCAACGCTCGCCACGGTTGCCCTCAAAGCCTATATCCGTGAAGAGGGCTTGCGGGCGCAGATCGAGAAATTAAAGATCGAAGTAGACGAAGCCAAAAAATCGCGCGAAGTCGCCGAGATCACCGAGACCGATTATTTTCAGCAACTGCAGGAGAAGGTGAGGAAGTTGAGGGGGCAAGGGTGAAGCCAATTAGACCGACGCGGTTTTGCGAAGCACGTCGGTCTTTTTTTTATTTTGCCGATAGTGAGATCGCGCTATGCGGCGCCATCACTTTGGGTTGATCGTCACATAGCTGTTCGTCGGCGCGTCTTTGCCAAAATTTGCGCCCCATGATTTTGCAAATTGTTGTTGCGTATAAGTGTGTGCTTGCCCTGTCCACGGGTCATTAATCGCCACATCGCCTTTTTCCGAAATGTTGGTGACGACGACAGCGTGATTCGCGCCCGCTTCTTTTAGATTCAATTTGACAATCGCTAACACAGGGCTTTCTTTCACTGCGTCGCGCAGTTGATCAAAGTTGGTGTTGGTATGGTCCTCGGCGACATAACCCATCCGTGAGAGTTCATCGTGAATATCTGTTGGGCTCATGCCTTTCGCGTCGAATTCTTTTTGCGCCGCGTTGAGATCGAGAAGTTCTTGCGGCGTTTTAGTTGGGCTATTCGCATCGTTGTTATGCCAGTAGTCGGTGATCATGCTGACGGATGTTGGCACACATCCGTATTCGGTGGGCTGGTCGTTATAAACCAAATCGTGCTGACTCTTCAACTGGACTTTATCCATTTTGTAGACAAGAGTGAATAGGCAGAATAAGATGGTTCTCTGCTGAAGGAGAAACCAAATGCTTATTTTGCCTACCGATATTATGCCAATTCATTTCCATCCTCAAGTGGCGAGTAGTGACCATTTGGTTATAATACTCTTGCTGTCGAAGATTACATAAAAGAAAAGGAATCCGGACATGCTCTACGAACTACGCACCTACGAAGCCACACCCGGCAAACTCGCCGCGCTCAACGCGCGGTTTGAGAATCACACCCTCAAGTTTTTCGCCAAACACGGCATCAAAGTCATCGGCTTTTGGACGACGGCGGTGGGCGAGTCGTCGAACCAACTGACCTACATCGTCGCCTTCGAGAACATGGCAGAGCGCGAGAAACGTTGGACGGCGTTTGCCACCGACCCTGATTGGACAGCCGTCAAGAAAGAAACAGAGAAAGACGGCATTCCATTGACGGCGAAAATCTCGAACCAATTTCTGGTGCCAACGTCCTATTCACCACTCAAATGATCTCCGTCATATCTTTGTATGACATATTGCGCTAATTTAGACGATAACGGTATGATAGGCTAATCTTGCACCTTTAGACCGACGCGAATACCCAAACCGTATCCATCTATTTACTTGCACCGACGATGCCTCAACTCCGTAAACTTTTTAGCGGCTCACTCGATGTCTTAATCCCTCTCATCGCCCTTGCGCTGGCGCTGATCATCGGGGCTGCCGTCTTGGTGATCTTGGGCGCGAACCCCTTTGAAGCCTATTTCTCTTTAGTGCGCGGCGCATTCGGCAGCACGTATAGCCTCACTCAAATTTTAGTCAAAGCCACTCCGTTGTTATTAGTCGGTCTTGGAATCGTCATCGCCTTTCGCGGCGGCGTGATCAACATCGGCGGTGAAGGGCAGATCATCGTCGGCGCGTTAGCGGCAACAGCCGTCGCATTGTACGTGCCGCTGACGGGCTTGATCCTTTTGCCATTGGCGTTGTTGGGCGGCGTGCTCGGCGGCGCGGTGTGGGGCGGTATCCCCGGAGTCCTCAAAGCAAGACTCGGCGTCAATGAAATCCTCAGCACAGTGATGATGAATCAGATCGCCTTTCAACTCTCAAATTTTTTGCTGCGCGGACCGATGATCGATCCCGAAGAGATCGCCCGCGGCACGCGCATCGCCCAATCTGCCGAGCTGCCGCGCGAAGTTTGGTTGATCCGACTCGTGCCAAGCACGTTGTTACACGGCGGCGCAATTCTGGCGGTCATCATGGCGATCCTTGTCTACATATTTTTATGGCGCACAATTATTGGCTATCGTATTCGCGCCGTTGGTTTTAATCCCGACGCTTCACGCTATGCCGGTATGCGTGTCCCTGTCTATCAAGCTCTGGCTTTGATCTTGGGTGGCGCATTCGCCGGGTTGGCTGGCGCGGTGGAAGTGTTAGGTGTGCAGCATCGTATGCTCGAAGGTCTATCGAGTGGTTATGGTTTTTCTGGCATCGTCGCTGCTTTGTTTGGCAAACTGCATCCGCTTGGACTCATCCCTGCTTCAGTTTTGTTTGGCTCGTTGCTCGTCGGCGCCGATTCAATGCAGCGCGCGGTTCAAGTGCCGTCGGCGTTCATTGATGCGCTGTTGGGTTTAGTCGTTTTGTTTGTGGTCAGCAGTGATCTGTGGGTCAAACGAAGATCGCAGAAGAGGATGAGTGAAGGGTAATTGCTGATTGTTTATTTCTGATTTTTGATTGAGCGAGCATTCTTTCAATCAGCAATCAGCAATCTTAAATCAAAAATCGTTCATGGGTGAACTTTTTACTCTCCCCGTTCTTCTCGGCATCGTCTATTCCGGCATTCGTCTCGCCACGCCGTATCTCTACGCCGCCATCGGCGAGATGTTCGCCCAGCGATCGGGCGTGTTCAACTTGGGCGTCGAGGGCATCATGCTCATGGGCGCCTATAGCGGATTTTTTGTGGCGATGACCACTGGCAACTTGTGGCTGGGTTTGCTCGCCGCCGCCCTCACCGGTTTGCTCATGGGTTTGATGATGGCGTTCATCAGCGTCACGCTTCAAGCCGAGCAAGGCATCAGCGGAATCGGTTTACATCTTTTCGGTTTAGGTTTGTCGAGTCTACTGTTCAAGAAAACGATGAGCAGTGTGCAATCCATTTCCGGTTTTCAACCGATCAAGATTCCCGTCTTGGGCGATCTACCGTATCTCGGCGAAATGTTTTTCAATCACAACTTGTTGGTTTACGTCGCCTTCCTCATCGTGCCGATTGCGTTGTGGGTGTTGAATTACACAACTCTTGGATTGAAGATTCGCGCCGTGGGACAAAAACCGGAAGCCGCCGACTCGCTCGGCGTCGGGGTTGCCGCCACCCGCTATCTCACCGTTAGCTTCGGGGGGATGATGGCCGGCATCGCCGGTGCATCACTTTCGATTGCGCTGATCAATTTATTTCAAGAGAACATGACCAACGGCATGGGCTTCATCGCCGTCGCCTTAGTTTATTTCGGTGGATGGAATCCAATCGGCGTGTTAGCCGGTGCCTTGTTGTTTAGCTTCGTCAACGCCTTGCAACTTTGGATTCAAGTGAAAGGGATCAACATCCCTTCTGATTTTGCAGTGATGATGCCTTATGTGTTAACGATTGTCGCGCTGGCGTTTGCCGTGCGCCGCGCGCGTAACCCGGCGGCGTTGGGCAGGCCTTACGAGCGTGGAGAGAATTAATTGGATCGCAACGTCCCCGATGCCGCATCGGAAGAGATCGAGCTTTACATCCGCACCTATTACTCGCTATTACGCACTAGCGATGAAGTGCAGATCAAATCGCTCGTTGAGGCGCACGGCAACATGGAGTCGTCGCTTCACCCATTGGCGCGATCCGATCAGCCTGATCTGTCGGCGTTCATTTATTCCATGCTGCGCCTGCCGACATGCATCAACGATGTGAAGTTGGTGGTGTTAGGACAATCGGGTGAGGTGTTTGCGCGACACGGTTTTGATCTGACTAAAGGGTGGCAAGCAGTGAGCAGTCCGGCGCGTCGTCGGCGATGTTTCTATGATGGCGAACAAACTCTGGCGGTGTTCATTGCCAGCTATTCGGATATTGACGATCTGATTCCGATGCTGACTGCTTATCAGATCGAGTGGAACAAGTTCAATCAACGTTTGCGCGACGTGAAATCGTTTGACGATCTCGACGCGCTCCCGAAAATTTTGGATGTGTCGGCTGACGATTTGGATCGCCTGCGCCGTTTGTGGGGGGCGAACTTTGGCAAACGGTTGGGAGCGATGGCGGCATCCCCCAAGAAATTTGCCGTGCGGTTGTTGGCGAGCAGTCTCAACGATTATCGCCGCGCAGCGCTGGCTTGGTACGAGCATATCGAAAAATCTTGCGCGCCGCAGGTTGATCTGCGTCAGCACCCGATCTATTTTGTATCGTCCAACACGCACAGCATTATTAATTTGCTGTCGGGTTTTGGGTTGCGGCGCAAAGAGGAATTGCTCAATTACATTCACCAGGCAAATCACGCCGATCTGTTGACAGAGTGGAATGACATTGAGGCGCGCCACGTTCCGTCGAGCGAAGAAAATTTTTTGTATTATGTTTTGAAAAAATATGCCAACTCGCCGGAAGGCAAAGCGATTGCCAAAGATCGCGCCGCCGATGAAGGGACATCCGGGTTGTATCGCATTAATAGTTTAGCGGATGGGTTTGAGGTGGACACGCAAGTATTTGATCTTAAACGTTTGCGTCCCGATTGGCTTGACCCGCGTTTGCGTGTGGAGGGGATCGAATCACTTTCTAAAAGTGATGCCGTCATCCTGAACATTGACTATCCACTGGGGTTCGCCGCTTATCTCATCCTTTCGCAAATTGCTTCGCGCGTGGGTGAGGTGCGCGGCGTGTATGTCATCGGCAAGGCGGCAACACTTAACGGCGTGGTGGGCGATGTATTGATCCCGACGGTGATTCATGATGATCAATCGCGCAACACTTATTTATTCAATAACTGTTTCGCCGCGCGCGATGTGACGCCGCACTTGGTCTATGGCACCGCGCTGGACAATCAGAAAGCGGTAACGGTGCGTGGGACGTTTTTGCAAAATGCGCGTTATGCACACGTCTTCTATAAAGAGAACTACACCGATATTGAAATGGAAGCGGGACCTTTTCTCTCGGCGGTGTTTGAGTTGGCGCGACCCAAGCGGCACCCGCGCGATGAGATCGTGAATCTTTATAACGTGCCATTTGATCTCGGCTTTCTGCATTACGCCTCTGACACGCCGCTTTCTAAAGGAAAGAATTTGGGCGCGGGAAATCTTTCGTACTTCGGAATGGATCCAACGTATGCGACGAGCATTGCTGCATTGCGCCGCATCTTTAGTTTGGAGATCAAAAGGTTGAACGTCACGCACACCTGACAGGTCTGTTTAAAACTTGGCTTGGATTAAATTTGGCAAGACCTGTCAGGTGTAGAAGTTGGTGAAGTGAGTTGTTAGTAAACGGTAGTGGGTAATTGCCGTTTACTAATTAAAATAGGACTTACGCAGAACACGCTTTTCTTAATCACGAATGACTCGAATAGACGAATGAGACGAATGTTTATTTTGTTTATTCGTTAAATTCGAAACATTCGCGCCATTCGTGATAAAAATTTCCGTGAACCGCGTGAGTTCAATTACAAATTATTTTCACAAGGAGAAAAGAAGATGAAAACTCGAATCGGTTTAATTATGTTAGTCGCCGCTGTGTTGTTGGCGGCCTGCGCCACGCCCACCCCGCAAATGGTGGAAGTGACGCGAATCGTGGCGGGGACGCCGGTGGTGGAACAAAAGGTGGTGACGGCAACCCCTGCGCCCCCTGCGCCCACGGCGGCTGCCGCGCAGTATAAGATCGCCATCGTGATGCCCAGCTCGATCAAAGACGCCGCCTTCAGCCAATCCATGTACGAAGCGTTGTTGGCGGTGCAGAAAGAAATGGGCGGCGAAGCGAAATTGAAGATCGCTTATTCGGAGAACATGTTTCAGGTACCGAATGCGGCGGCAGCACTTCGTGATTACGCTTCACAAGGTTACAACTTGGTGATCGCGCACGGTTCGCAATACGGCACGTCACTGGCGCAGGTCGCCCCCGATTTTCCGAAGGTGAGCTTCGCCTGGGGTACCTCGCTCGATACGTTCCAATCCAAAGGCATCAGCAATGTGTTCGCCTATCAAGCCGAAGCGCAAGAAGGCGGCTACGTGCAAGGTGTGATCGCCGCGTTGATGACCAAGTCGAACATTGTTGGAGTGACCGGTCCCGTTGAAGCCGGTGATGCTAAACTTTACGTAGACGGATTCAAGAAGGGCGTCGCCGACACCAAGAAAGATGTGAAGGTCAACGTCACTTACACCGGCTCGTTCTCCGATGTTACGCTCATGTCGGCGGCAGCAGAGACGCATATTAAAGCCGGCGCGGACATCCTCACCGGCTCATCGCAATCGGTCGTTGGATCGATCAGCGTGGCGAAGGACAAGAAAGGTTTCTGGTTCGGCGCGCAATGGGATCAATCGGCGCTGGCGCCTGAAGCAGTGGTGGCGAGCATGGTCTACGATTGGACCGGCGTTGCCAAAGACATGATGACGGCGAACAAAGCCGGTGTGTTGGGCGGCAAAGCCTACACGCTTACGTTCAAGAACGGCGGCTTGAAGATCGTCTACAACAGCAAGATCACTGTTCCGGCGGACGCTAAAGCGAAAGCTGATGCAGCGATCAAAGATATTGGCGACGGCAAAGTAAAACCGCTTCCGTAGTTCAGTAATTCAGTAATCAGTAATTCAGTAATCAGTGATCAGTTTCATCGATCACTGATTACTGTTCACTGATAACTGCTCACTATGCTCTCTCGCATCGAATCTCTCGAAATGAAAAACATCGTCAAACGCTTCCCCGGCGTGTTGGCGAATGACGGCGTGAGCTTTGATGTGAAGGCTGGAGAGATTCACGCCTTGCTCGGCGAGAATGGCGCGGGCAAAAGTACCCTCATGCGCCAGTTGTGCGGACTCTATCGCCCCGACTCAGGGGATATCGTCATCAACGGCGTCAGCCATCAATTTAAATCACCGGCCGCCGCCATCACTGCCGGCATTGGTATGGTGCATCAACACTTTATGCTCGTGCCATCGCTTACCGTTGCCGAGAACGTCGCGCTAGGTTTAAAGTCATCACGCGAGCCGCAACTCGATCTCGATAAAGTCTCACAGCGGATCAAGTCACTTGCCGAGACGTACGGACTCAAAGTGGATCCATCGGCTTACGTTTGGCAGCTTGCCGTGGGCGAGCAACAGCGGGTGGAAATCATCAAAGCCTTGTATCGCGGCGCGGCGTTGTTGATCTTGGATGAGCCCACCGCAGTTTTAACTCCGCAAGAAGTTGACGACCTCTTCGTAACGTTGCGCCGCATGGCAGAACAAGGTCACGCCCTTATTTTTATTTCTCACAAGCTGCACGAAGTGTTAGCCATTAGCCATCGTGTCACCGTGCTGCGCGATGGCAAGATGGTCGGCACGCGCCTCACCCAAGAAATGACCAAGCCCGAACTGGCGCGGATGATGGTCGGGCGAGAAGTGTTGCTTCAATATGAAAGACCCGAACCGAAGTTGGGTGAGACAAGATTAATGATTGAAGATTTGTGGGCAATAGGTGATCGCGGCACGGATGCGTTACGCGGCGTTTCACTTGAAGTGCGCGCCGGTGAGATCGTTGGACTCGCCGGAGTGTCGGGCAACGGTCAACGCGAGCTGGCAGAATCACTTGCGGGTTTGCGCCCCATCAAAAAGGGTCAAGTGATTCTCAACGGCAAAAATGTAACGGCGGCGTCACCTGCCGAGCATCTCGAATCGGGCCAAGCCTACATCCCCGAAGAGCGCATGAAAGAGGGAGTCATCCGTGACTTCACCGTTGCTGAGAATCTCATTCTGCTAGATCATGCCAAGCCGCCCTATTCGCGCTCCACGTTTTTTGATTTCAAGGCGATCAAGAATCGCGCGATGCAAATGGTCGAGTCGTTCAACGTCAAGACTCCGACTCTCGAAACGCCGATCAAAAATCTTTCCGGCGGCAACATTCAAAAATTAATTCTGGCGCGCGAACTTACGCGCAAGCCAACCGTCCTCATTGCCGCGCAACCGACTCGTGGCGTGGACATCGGCGCGACGGAATACATTCATCATCGTCTGCTCGAACAGCGACTCGCCGGCACGGCGACGCTCCTCATCTCCGAAGACCTCGACGAAATTCGCGCCCTCTCCGATCGCATCGCCGTGATCTACGAAGGTCGCATCGTCGGCATCGTGGA
>CAKKQG010000023.1 GCA_919901875.1 Anaerolineales bacterium | reverse complement strand
CGCGCGCCGCTCTTGCACTGCAATACGATCTCTTGTGCCGAGTCGAGTTCGTTCATACGCGCCGCCAGTGTGCCGAGCGGGATCAACTGCGCGCCTTCGATGTGGGCGATCTCCCACTCATGTTCCTCGCGCACATCAATCAAACGGAAATTCTTCACGCCGCCATTCGTTTTTATCTTCTGTTCCAACTCTTGCACGCTGATGTCCCAACCCTCGCCCGAACCGATCTCGTCTTGATGATCGTTCATGGGCATCCCACAAAATTGTTCGTAGTCAATCAATTCGGTGATCTTCGGATTCGGTGAGCACACCAAACAATTCGGATTCTTCTTCAGCTTCACCGTGTCGAATGTCATCTCCAGCGCGTCGTATAACATCAACCGCCCGATCAAGCTGTCGCCGACTCCGATTATTAACTTGATCGCTTCCGTCGCCTGAATCGTGCCAATCGTTCCGGGTAACACGCCGAACACGCCGCCTTCGGCGCATGACGGCACCAATCCCGGCGGTGGCGGCTCGGGGAACAAACAACGGTAACAAGGTCCGTGTTCCGCCCAAAAGACCGAAGCCTGTCCCTCGAATCTAAAAATTGAACCATACACGTTGGGCTTCTTCAACAGCACGCAGACATCGTTCACCAAATAGCGAGTCGGGAAATTATCGGTGCCATCAATGATGATGTCGTAGGGGCGGGCGATGTCGAACGCATTTGCCGAAGTGAACAGATCGTTGTAGGTGTCTACTCGAATATCGGGGTTGATGTCGAGGATGCGTTCCTTCGCCGACTCAACTTTTAATTTCCCAATCGTGGATGTGCCATGCACTACTTGTCGTTGCAAGTTGCTGGCGTCTACCGTGTCGTAATCTACTAAGCCGATGCGCCCGACTCCGGCGGCGGCGAGATACATCGCAAGCGGCGAACCCAACCCGCCCGTGCCGATCAACAATACGGATGCCGCCTTTAATTTTTTTTGCCCTTTCATTCCCACTTCGGGCATGATCAGATGACGTGAGTAACGTTTGATCTCTTCATGTGAAAGATCAACCGAGTTTGGGTCAATGTGTTCGAGAGCAATGCTCATAAAACTTTTCCTTTTCGTCGTATGTTAGACGATCCATGCGCGCACCACAAGATGCGGTCGGGAATTTTCCAGCCGTTGCTTGAATACACATCTGTTTCAAATTTAATCGCCGTCATGCGGTAATCGGCTTGCACGACCACGCCTTCGATCCAGTCGTTGACGGCTTTGCCATTCATGACGTGATCGCATTTCATTTCTACTTTTTCGCCAACGGAGAATTTTTCTTTGGGCATTTTGATTTGTAGGGGCAACCTTTACGGTTGCCCGCTTTGCGGTTGCCCAAAACGGGCAACCGCAAGGGTTGCCCTTACCAACAACCGCCTGCTACAGACGGCACGATGCGTAGTTGATCATTCTCTTTGAGCGCGGTGTTGACGCCTTGCAAGTGGCGCACATCATCTTGACCCAAGAAGATGTTGACGAAAGCGCGCAGTTCGCCGTTGTCGCCATATAAATGTTTTCGCAGATCGGGATGACGAGCGGCGAGATCGCTGAGGGCGGCGTTGACGGTGTCACCGCTGACTGGCACTTCGGAATTTCCGCCCGTGAATTGGCGGAGGGGGGTGGGGATACGGATGGTGGGCATATTCTAAATTATGAATTATGAAGGATGAATTATGAACAGGTCGTTCAAAACTCAAAATCTATAACTCAATACTTTCCTCAATGAATTTTTTTCTATCATCGCTTAATAGCCATGATTGAGATGTTGACGCTTTTCCATTTTGAACCGAGACGATTAGATACGAATACCACGGCAAAGCATGTTCCCGATCATACTCTGATGCTTGTGAGGGGTGATCGGGGTGCGAATGAAACACGCCGATCACATCCATACCGAGTTTCTCTGCTTCCGTCTCCCCTTTGAACATATCTTCGGCGCTGATCAGGTAGCGATGATACTGCTCGCCTGCCTCAAACTTGTTTTCAAACTTCAAAATACTCTTCACCGTTTTGTCGTTTCCGTTTGCGCTTCCAAGCAAAAGCCCCGCGCCTTCGTTGGGGTAGGCGGATTCGAGATGATCGATGATTGAAGTATAAAGATTGGTTGGGATTATAAGAGACATTTGGTATTGCGTATTCCGTATTGCGTAA
>CAKKQG010000022.1 GCA_919901875.1 Anaerolineales bacterium | reverse complement strand
CGCGAGACCGCGTCGGTTTAGTGCTTCAACCCCTGTCGCACAATTTGAACGGCACTGACTAAATTGGTTCGCTCGAAAATTAGCAACACCATGCCAAACACTATTGCACAGACGATTCCTTTAAATGACGCCGCCAACCAGATGTTGGATGTGATCAATGGTGTGACCAATAATAACCCGACGCCGAGCGCGATGCTTGTCAGTGTGGGCGTAATGTAGACTTGCCATGTTGAAGCTTGTAAATGTTTTACTACATACCATTCTGTGGCGATGACTCCGATCACGGTCATGACGCTGACAACTATGGAGGCACCGGCAGCGCCCCAAAGGTACACAGCAGGCGGGCAAGCAATAATGATGAATAATGCTTGAACGATCATCGAGCGGCGAAAATCTTTCTCGGCACCGATGGCGGTAAGCAGTTGCGCGTTGTTTTGAAAAAGCGGGCGCCCCACAATGAAGAAAAACATTAACCGAAAGAGGGGCGACATCGGCAGCCAGCTTTCGCCAAACAGAATCACGATCACTTCATCGGCGGCGACGAAGGCGATTGTACTAGAGATGCAGATGATCCAAGCGAGTAACCATGTCAGTTGTTTATAGGCGGCGATCAGAGTCTCGCGCCCGCGCGCGGCGCTTTCGGCATACAGCGAGAGTGCTACGCTGCCGATCATGCCGGCGACGACATCCATCGGCATCTTTCCGGCGTTGTAGGCGCGCGAATAAAATCCTTCGGCGCGGACACCGGACTCTAACCAAGAGATGGGGTTAGGGCGATTAAGGTTGAACACTAACCAGTCGTCAAATTGAAATGTGATCTTTCCGAAAAGACTACTCGTCCATAACGTCCAGCCCACATTGAATTGTCGCCATAGCTCGGCGCGATCAAAACTAAGTGATGGCGTCCAACGGGTGAACAACACTGCCCCTGCGCCGACCACGAGTGACGGCAAAACAATTTCCATTGTTAACGCCGCAAGCGGCGCGCCGCTAATCGCTAAGCCAACGGGGATCAAGAATCCAATCACTGACGTGAACAGCGTAAGACGCCCAATGACATCTTGTCGCAACCGTTTCTCGACGATGTAACGGGCAGTAGAGGTGAGAGCCTCAAAAACGCTGAGTCCAAGTAGGATGAAGATCAGCATCCATGTTGCGGCAGGCGCCAAGTTCGGCGCTAGCCATAAACTGACACTTGCCATGATCACCCCGATGATAGTAGTGAAGTTTTCTAACCAGAATTGCGCGTTGAGGATGTGTTTCTCTTCATTGCTATTGAAAACAGCGATTCGCAGTTCGAAGCGACAGAAGTTGAAGTACGAAGCCCAAACGGCAGCGCCCGCGACGAGACCTGCGTATTCTGCGCCGATGAGGCGATAAAGAAAAATCGTTTTGACGAGTCCAAGCGCGAAGAAGAAGTATTGACTAAAACCCGTCCACAGCACACTGCGAGTCGCTAATTGTGCCAGTGAGGGGCGTGAGGTATTTGATTGACTCATTCAGACGGATTGTAACACGCAGGTTTTAGCGGATGCTGGAGAGGCAGTCGGTGACGATAGGGAGCGCGCAGTGTTGGAACGGATATTGAACGTTGAAGAGGATGTATATGTTTAATAAGAATAGGGCAATGATGCTGCTGGCGATAGCAAAACGATGATGTCGTAGTGGAATCCAACGCAAGAATCCAAAAACCAGTAACGCACTGATTGCAGTGCGACCTGCTGCGGCGTGTCGCGCCGAACTCCAGATAAACATCTCTGGCAAGTAAGGCACGATGTCGGCGCGATAAAGGAGTAAGGCAATAAACGCTAGGGTTGTGACAACCCAGATCCAAAAACCATAGCGTGCATAAGAGGTATTGAATGGAAAACGTTGGCGTGGAATATCCCAAACGATTATGATCGCTACTCCTAATATCGAGAAGAGGGTGATGATCCCCGGGATGATCATCTGCGAGCTGGAGAGACCGGGAAGTAGACCGCCAAAGCTCGACCAGAAGTTGGCGAGCAACCAACGGACGAGTGCGAACCATGCAGTCAATGTGCGTTCCCAATCTAAGACGGCGACGACGCGGCTATTAAGCAAGTAGGGGAAGCCATAAGACGGAGACGCTTGCCACCAGGTTGATTCGGCTGAAGGATTCTTTAGTAGGTTGGTAAAAGTACGGACTCCCCATGTGCCACTATTTAAACTCGCATCAAAAAACGTTGGCGGTTGATCGAGAGGGAATTCTCCTTCAACCAAGATCATACTGTCATATACCACTTGTGATAAATCAGAAGGCAAGCCTAACATGAACTCAACGGTAGATGCGTTTGGCGGAATTTGGGCTCGAGTGGCGTAAAAGGCCCACTCGTTGGAAAAAAGATGTAGCGCGGTAGACGACGAATATGTGGGCGGCAGGGGAGTTCCGCATGTGGGATAAGGGATGATGACCTCCTCTCGAAAAGCGCGCATCCAAACGCCGCAGGTAATTATCTTGCCACGCAATGTTGACATACGCGACTCGGGGAAGTATTGAACTATACCGATAGATTTGATCTCGCCTTTGTAACGCACCTCATCAATTTGATGTGATGCGAGCAGACTATAGTTTCCTTCACGACTCAATACGGGTGTTTGTTGGGGAAGAACTGCAACGGCAGCGATATGTTCGTGTTTGTAATACCAATTTGAAACGCCTTGTGAGGTCAAGGGGTTGTATCGCCATCCCAAAACTATTGTCATTAGTATCCCACCCAGTGCAGTTAACCAACGCCAACGGATAGAGGGAAGCCGAAACCATATCGCTAAGGCAAGAGCGATATAAGTGATCCAAACTGTGCCTTTAAGAGAATAGCCCAAAAGAGCCGAGAGCAAAGCCAAAGAAATGTTCAAAGGGGTGAACCCCAAAACGATGAGGCGAGACGCGGCGTAGAGGATCAGTGATCCGATTAAAGCAGATGGTGCTTCAAGATTCGCACCGCTCATCATGTCGCTGTAGCTGGGGAGTAATGCAGTGAAGGCGGATACAAAGATAGCAAGCTGCTGGCGGGTTGGAAAGAGTTGTTGGATGGTGAGATATGTAGCAAGAATTGCGAGTGGATTCCACAATAGAGTAAGGATACGCGCCGTTATTAACCGCTCCCAATTAGAGAATGAGATTGGGAGGATATATTGTATGGCCGCTTGAGGATAGTAA
>CAKKQG010000021.1 GCA_919901875.1 Anaerolineales bacterium | reverse complement strand
GCGAGGAGCGTTCTTCGCGACGAAGCAATCTCAGGACGCAACCGAGATTGCTTCGCGAAGAACGCTCGCAATGACGCTGACGTGTTTTGCGTAAACCCAAGATAATGTTGCTAACAAAGATCAAAGATCGATTCGTCCCTCGCCTCAGCCTCTACACCATCATCGTTTTGATCTTGGTGGCGGTGTTGTTCCGCATTGTCGGTGTGGTGTTTTCTAACTTGCGAACGCAAAACGTGAACATCGGCGTTGAGACCGATCTCTTTTCATGGATCGCCCTATTCGGTTTGTTATTGGGTTGGGCGCTTGCCGCCACGAAAATAAGATCGTGGCAGGCAACTGCCGCCGCCGCCGTTGGCGGTGCCACCGTGATCATCATCCGTGTCGGGCAATTGGGCGATGAACTTCTCACGTTGATCATCGGCGCGATCAGCTACGTCGTGATCCTCGTCGCGCGTTTGATCACCACGATTCAAAATGATCAGCCTTTTCTCTTGCCCGACTTCACTCCCATCAGCATCGTTTGGGAACAGATCATCACGGTCATTCCTATTTTGATATTACGCACGTTGCAATGGCTGACGTTCTTGTTCATGAATCGCGCCACGGTAGACCCGGTGGCTTCAGCGCTGCTGTGGTGCAGTGTTGGTTGGTTCATGGCGGTCTGGGCGGCGTGGCATTTGCGCCGACACGACGCGCCGCTCGTCGCGCTCTTCCCGCCGCTGATCCTCATGGGAACGATCAGCTACTACTACGATGCGAATCGCAACAGCACGCCGCTGATTATTTCTGCGCTGCTGGCATTGATCATGCTCCTCTTGGCGTTCAACAGTCACGAAGCGCGCGAACGATTTTGGAAACGATTCAACATTGATTACTTTGACGAAGTGTGGCGCGATCTGGCGATGTATGTCATCCCGATCTCAATCGCGTTGGTAGTTCTCGTTAACGTCATGCCCAATAACGTGGTCAACGAGATCGTGGATCGATTCAATAAAATGATTCGCTACCGCGTGGAGAACACTGCACCCGCAGCGGAGACGGGCAGTGGATCAGGTTCGGGCGCTGGCGCAGGGGATGCCGCCGCGCCGCCTCCGCCATCGCTCTTTGAACTCGCGCGCTCGCCCGGTCTGCCGCGCAGCCATCTCATCACCGCCCGCAGCGAAGACCTCTCCAAAGAATTGGTGATGATCATCAGCACCAGCGATCTGCAAACGAGCAACGCCAACCTGCCGCGCTACTATTGGCGCAACATCACTTACGATATTTATACCGGACGCGGTTGGTTATCCTCAATCACTTCTGAAATAGATTATGAGGCTGGGCAACCGACTGAAGACGCAGATCGTCTGCGAGCGCGGCGAGCGCTTCGGCAAGATGTTCAACTGGCAAAAGGTTTCAAAGGACTCATGCTTGAAGCGGGGACGTTGATCACCGTTGACCACAACTTCCGCGTGGCGTGGCGCGAGCCGGGCGATTTCTTCGGGGCAACGGTGGAAGCAGAATCGTACCGCGCCGTGTCTATGATCTCTACTGCCACGCAAGATCAATTACGCAGCGCCGGAGAAAACTATCCACCCTCGATTCTTGATCGTTACCTCACCTTGCCCGACGATGTGCCATCGCGCATCCACGCCCTCGCCCGCGATCTCACCGCGACCTCTGCCACGCCTTACGATCGGGCGCGGGCGATTGAAAATTATTTGCGGAAGTTTCCCTACACGCTCGATCTCTACGCCCCACCGGTAAACCGTGACGTGGTAGATTATTTTCTGTTCGATCTGCAGCGCGGCTATTGCGATTATTACGCGACGGCGATGGTGGTGTTAACACGCGCCGCCGGAGTTCCGGCGCGCCTCGCCACCGGTTACGCCGCCGGAAAATATGATGCGGCGCAAATGCACTACGTGGTCACCGAAGCCGAAGCGCACTCGTGGGTCGAAGTGTATTTCCCGGAATACGGTTGGGTAGAGTTTGAACCAACGGGCGGGCGGGCGCCAATTGATCGGGAGGCAGAGGCGGCGTCACCGACGACTCAGAGTCTGGCGCAGTTAACGGCGGGATTCCGAATCGATCCGCTTGCCGGATGGTGGAAGATTCCGCTAGGCGGCGCGATTCTGATCCTCACCTTTTTTGCCGCTTGGCTCGCCGCTGATGATCTGCGCTTGCGGCGTTCAGCCCCGGCGCAAGCGATCAACCAAGTGTATGCCCGGGCGCGAAAAGAAGCGCGAAGACTCAAAGTGGCACTGCACGAGGGCGATACGCCAAACGAGTTCGCCAAAAAAGTTGAGCGATTAGAGATTAGAGATTTGAGATTATTGATTGACGAGTATGCGCGAGCGAACTACATGCCGGTTGAAATCGAAAAGCGTGATCGTGATCGCGTCATCGCGCTATGGAATCGTCTGCGGTGGCGATTGTGGTGGCGTTACCTTGAAGGACGCTTTGCATATTTCGCACAACGCTTTTAGAATAGCGGCAATAGGAGACTTCCGAAGTCTTAGAGACTTCGGAAGTCTAGTCTTAGGAGACCCTCATGCCCAAACAAAAAATTGCCCCTTACGGATCGTGGAAATCACCTATCACTTCTAGCACCATCGTCGC
>CAKKQG010000020.1 GCA_919901875.1 Anaerolineales bacterium | reverse complement strand
CGATGGCGAAATTACAGGCGGCGCAATCTTCGGCGGATTCGTTGATGATCCGCGCGCCGTTTGACGGCGAAATACTGCAGGTGAATTATCAGGCCGGTGATGCGGCGCTCACCAGCAATACGGCAATCGTCTTGGCGAATCGAACTAAAATTTATATTGAGGTGATGGTGGACGAGAGTGAAGTGACTCGGGTGAAACTTGGCGGCCGCGCTACCGTTACGGCCAACCCCTTGCCCGATGTGAAGATTGACGGCATCGTCTCGCGTATCAACACCATCGGCGTGGTGTCTCAAGGCTTGACCAAATACGGTGTGCGGGTGGACGTGACTAAAGTGGACCCGCGTTTGTTGACCGGCATGACGGCGACAGTGAGCATCATCACCAGCGTTAATAACAATGCTCTGGCGGTGCCGCTTGATGCTGTGCAAAACGACAGCGGCGGCGAGTACGTGAATCGCGTTGTCAACGGCGTTGCCGAGCGTGTCAACGTGAAGAGCGGTCAATTGATCGAAGATATGGTGCTAGTGGCAGG
The DNA here is from genome assembly GCA_919901875.1 of Anaerolineales bacterium. Taxonomy (GTDB): domain Bacteria; phylum Chloroflexota; class Anaerolineae; order Anaerolineales; family VGOW01; genus VGOW01. The sequence continues at coordinate 1,064 of CAKKQG010000020.1, read as the reverse complement.
CGACCTAAAACCGGGCGAACTCGTGCAACTTGTTCGAGCGATATCTACCACCACCACACAGTTCGGCGGACCGGGTGGTATACGGTAATCCTAAAGACCTTCAAGGTTGCGCAAACTTTGACGGTCTCATTAAACTGGACTTACGCAAAACACGTCAGCGTCATTGCGAGGAGCGTTCTTTGCGACGAAGCAATCTCAAAGCGTGTCCTGAGCGAAGCCGAAGGGCGTGACCGAGATTGCTTGCCGCTACGCGAAGAACACTCGCAATGACGTTAGCGTCTCAATGTGCGTAAGCCCAGATTGAAGATTTAATATGACCTCAATCATCGAAGCAGAGAACCTAACAAAAATTTACAAGATGGGCGATACGGAAGTCCATGCGCTGGATGGCGTGGACTTGCGAATCAATAAAGGCGAGATGTTGTCGATCATGGGACCCTCCGGGTCGGGTAAAAGCACGTTGATGGCAATCATCGGCTGCCTCGACCTGCCGACGAGCGGTTCGTATCGCCTGGAGGGACTCAACGTTGAAACGATGACCGACGATCAATTGGCGAGTGTGCGAAGTCGCAAGATCGGTTTCGTCTTTCAACAATTCAATTTGCTGGCGCGCACTAGCGCCTTGGATAATGTCATGCTGCCAATGTATTACAGTGGTGCCAAAGCTAAGGAGCGGCGCGAGAGATCGCAAGAGGCATTGCGTATCGTCGGTCTTGCCGATCGTATGCATCATCGCCCCAATGAACTTTCGGGCGGTCAGCAGCAACGCGTGGCAATTGCGCGGGCGTTGGTTAACAACCCCACCATTTTGCTTGCCGATGAACCGACCGGCGCGCTCGACAGCAAAACCGGCACCGAGATCATTGCCTTGTTCCAAAAATTGCATTACGAGATGGGACAGACCGTTATCTTCGTCTCTCACGATCCGTTTATCGCGCGCCACACTGAGCGCGTGGTTCGACTCTCGGACGGCAAGGTCGTTGACGATGAGAAGATCGAACCGCTCAAAGCCGGCGCGCCGCGTCCGAGTGAGATTGCCTTGTTAAAAGAGGCGCATCATTAAT
>CAKKQG010000019.1 GCA_919901875.1 Anaerolineales bacterium | reverse complement strand
TACGCCGACGCTGTGGTTGACCGCAGCCGCAAGCGATTGATCTGCATCCGCGAAGATCACAGCGATAAATCCAAGCAGGCGATCAATTCTTTAGTGAGCGTTGATCTCAACAATGGCAGCGTCAACATTCTGACGATGGGCAACGATTTTTATTCTAACCCGCGTTTGAGTCCTGATGGAAGAAAACTGGCGTGGCTCACTTGGAATCATCCTAACATGCCGTGGGATGGAACCGAGTTGTGGACGGCAACCGTGAGCGACGATGGCACGCTGGCGAATGCCAAAAAAATTACGGGCGGCGAGAGCGAAGCGATCTTTCAACCCGAGTGGTCGCCGAGCGGGATGCTGCATTTTGTTTCAGACAAAAGTGGTTGGTCGAATCTCTATCGTCACAACGGAACAGATGTGAAAGCGCTCTGCCCGATGGAAGCAGACTTCAATCGCCCGCAGTGGGTGTTCGGCGCGCGCACCTACGATTTTGAATCGGCGGATAGAATCATCTGCTCGTACACCCAAGATGGTAAATGGTTTTTAGCGCGACTCGATACGACGAGCGGCGCGTTCGAAACTTTTGATCTGCCTTATTGCGACATCACCTATCCGCGCGTGATGAACAGGGCTGCCGTCTTTGTCGCGGGAGCGATTGATCAGCCCACGGCGTTGATCAAATTTGATCTCATTACTCATAAAGTTGATGTCATCAAAGCCGCGAGCAAAAAGAAAACCGATACCGATTATCTTTCTACGCCGCAATCGGTTGAGTTCCCCACCGAAAACGGACTCACCGCTTACGGAATTTTTTATCCGCCACACAACAAGGATTATGTTGCACCCGACGATGAACGCCCGCCACTGCTCGTGTTGAGTCACGGCGGACCCACTTCGGCGAGTCCGATGTCGTTGCGTTCAAGCATTCAATACTGGACGAGTCGCGGCATTGCGGTTCTCGACGTGAATTACGGCGGCAGCACCGGTTATGGTCGCGCCTATCGTGAACGACTCAACGATCAATGGGGCGTGGTAGATGTGGATGATTGCGTGAACGGTGCGCGCTACTTGGTTGAGCGCGGCGACGTGGACGGCAACCGCCTCGCCATCGCTGGCGGCAGCGCGGGCGGTTACACCACGTTGTGCGCCATCACCTTTCGCGATACGTTCAAAGCGGGCGCGAGTCATTTTGGGATCGGCGAGCTAGAAGTTTTTGTAAAGGACACGCACAAATATGAATCGCGTTATTGTGATCGTTTGATCGGACCCTACCCTCAGCGCCGCGATCTGTATCTGGCGCGGTCTCCGATTAATTTTCTGGATCGCATCAACTGCCCGATGATCCTCTTCCAAGGACTCGAAGATAAAATCGTGCCGCCCAACCAAGCGCAGATGATGTTCGAGGCGGTGAAGAAAAAAGGATTGCCCGTTGCCTATCTGCCGTTTGCGGGTGAGCAGCATGGCTTTCGTCAGGCGAAGAACATCAAACGCGCCCTCGACGCCGAGTTGTATTTCTATTCGAGAGTCTTCAACTTCAAACTCGCCGACAAAATTAAGCCGGTGAAGATTGAGAATATGGTAGAACCGAGGAAGAGGAAAAAAAGGAAATAGGGGGAATGAACAAAAAAGCAAATCCCAAAATCCCAAAAACCCAAATCCCAAAAAATGCAGAGAGCTGTTTTCGATAAAAGAATCAGCGCTCATCAGCGAAGATCAGCGTCATCAGCGTTCAAAGGTTTAAATTCTGAAGAACCCTCCCTCATCACGCCTTGAAATTGCCAAGAGATTCAACTATCCCCTCCACCTCCAGCACACTCCTCACCTTGTAGTCCACCCCATCCGCCGATTCGTTTTCGTTCACCAAGATTGTCATCATCCCAATCGCTTTTGCCGGACGAAGGTTGCGAAGCGCGTCGTCGGCAAAAATACATTCGTCTGCTTTGGCATTAAGCATCGTCAACGCTTTTTGATAGGCAAGTGGATCGGGCTTGTTAGTAAACTCCAATGCGCGGATGTCAATGATGCGTGCTGGCGCAAAATGATGCGCGACGCCCAAGCGATTCATCACACGCATCGAATGTGCCGCATCCGAATTGGTGAAGACAACTTTCTGCAATGGCAATCGGCTCAACATCGCCTCGAGCGCAGGGTCGGGTTTAAGATAGTGATCCAGAGGAAGATCGTGGACGTATTGCAGATAATCGTCGGCATCAATATCATAATCGTGACGCAAACCGTTCAACGCCGTGCCAAAGTTTTCTAAATAAGACTTTCGCAATTCGTTCACGACTCGGGGATCGACTCCCACGCGCTCGATCATGTAAGTAGTGATCCGTTCACCGATCACGTCCCACAAGCCACTGTGAGAAGGGTAGAGGGTGTCGTCAACGTCGAAGAGGAAAAAGCGGA
>CAKKQG010000018.1 GCA_919901875.1 Anaerolineales bacterium | reverse complement strand
GGTCAGCGGCGGCGCAAAGATAAAACGTTGGTGGATGTGGAAATCTTCGGCGTGCCGGTGGTGGTCGCCGATGTGCAGATCGGCGCCTTTGGCATTTATCATGACATCACCGAGATCGCCCTGGCGCGCCGCCACGCCGAAGAAGCCGATCGCGCCAAGAGCGAATTCTTGGCAAACATGAGTCACGAGATTCGCACGCCGATGAATGGCGTGATGGGCATGATCGAACTGGTGTTAGACACGCCGTTGAACAACGAGCAAAAGGATTTTCTCAACACGGCGCGCGAGAGCGCCGAAGCGTTGTTGAGTCTGTTGAACGACATTCTCGATTTTTCCAAGATCGAAGCCGGGCGACTCGAACTCGACTCGATCCATTTCGATTTACGCACGACGGTCGAAGGGGTTGCCGACACTCTCGCCCAGCGCGCGGAAGACAAGGGGCTGGAGATGGCGTGTTTGATTCAACCCAATGTGCCGTCGCGCTTGAAAGGCGATCCCGGTCGCTTGCGGCAGATTTTGGTTAATCTGGCGGGCAACGCCATCAAGTTCACAAGCAAAGGTGAAGTCGTCATCCGCGCCGATCTGGATTCGGAAACGGAATCAAATGTCACCGTACGATTCTCGGTGCGGGATACCGGAATCGGCATCCCCGTAGATCGTCAGGCGGCAGTCTTCGAGCGATTCACCCAAGCCGATGGATCGACCACGCGCAAATTTGGCGGCACCGGGCTGGGGCTCACCATCTCCAAACAATTGGTAGAGATGATGGGCGGACAAATTTGGCTGACGAGTGAGGACGGAAAAGGCAGCACGTTCTGGTTCACAGTGGTGTTCGATAAACAAAGCGAAGTAGACGCGCCGCAGCCGGTTCCATCCACGGTGGATCTTCGCAACGCGCATGTGCTGGTGGTAGACGACAATGCCACCAATCGTCTCGTCATGAGCAAAATGTTGATGAACTTCGGTTGCCGTGTCACCACTGCTATAGACGGCAAAGATGCGATGGCGGTGTTAGAAGTGTCTTCGGGCGATCCGTTTGCACTGGTGTTGCTTGATATGCAGATGCCGGAGATGGATGGCGAACACACGACACAAGCGATCAAAGGTGATTCGCGCTGGCAAGATTTGCCAGTGGTCATCATCACGTCCTTAGGTAGGCGCGGCGACGCGACGCGAATGCAAACACTGGGCTGCGCCGGTTATTTGCTTAAACCCATCAAGCAAGCGCAGCTGCACAGCATTTTAGAGACCGTGCTTGGACAACAGACAACGCAGGACGAGCCGCAGATATTCATCACGCGCCATACGATCAGCGAGCAACAAAAAACGAAGGTGGACAATCAAGAGATTCACATTTTATTGGCGGAGGACAACCACATTAACCGCAAAGTGGCGGTCAACTTATTGCAGCGCGCGAATTACAAAGTGGATGCGGTTGAAAACGGACGATTGGCAGTCGAGGCAATTCAACGCGCGCCCTACCATTTAATTTTAATGGATGTGCAGATGCCCGAAGTAGATGGGTTTGAGGCGACGAAGATGATCCGCGATCACGAAGGCACGGCGCGTCACACGCCGATCATTGCCATGACGGCGCACGCCATGAAAGGAGATCGTGAAAAATGTTTAGAGGCGGGTATGGACGATTACATCTCGAAACCGTTAGAGCCTGATCAAGTTTTTGCGACGATCCAGCGTTGGACTCAATTTGCGCCGCCTGCCCGCAGCGGTAAGACAAAACCCCTCGCCGCCATCCAAGAGAGCGACGCGCCGCTGGTGGATATGCAAACCGCCCTGCCGCGATTCAACGGGGATCGTGAGATGCTGGTCGAGTTACTGCAACAATTTTCGGCGCAGCTGCCGGACGATATTCTGAAGTTGACTCATGCCGTGGAA
>CAKKQG010000017.1 GCA_919901875.1 Anaerolineales bacterium | reverse complement strand
TATTGAATTTCAAAATACTCGTTGGGGATCACTTTGCCGAGTAAATCGTTAAGCAACAATTCGCCGAAGCCGCCGCGCAGTTTGGGCGCGCGCAGAATCTCGTTCAACCCCGAAATATCTTTGCCGACGTTATAAACTTGTTCGGTGGCTTTAGCCAGTTCACCCAATTTGGTTTGCACTTCGCCGAACACCTTCACCTGATCGCCCACGCCTTTCAATCCATTGTTCACTTGCGTTGAAACTGATTCCATCTGCTGCCTCAGCGCAGACAACTCACCTTGAAGCCGCGCGCTTTCCGTGAGCGATTGCTCCAATTTGCGAATCAGTTCGGGATCGAGATTGGTTGACGGCATCCGCCGCAAAGAAAGCCAGACGATGGCGACGAACATCAACAGGAGAAGAAGGATGGTGATCCCGCTAAAGATGAGGGAGAGGGTTTCTGTCATAGAGATTGGAGATTGGAGATTTCAAACTTCCGAAGTCTCGCAGACTTCGGAAGTTTTTGATTAAGGGAGCGGCGCGTTGTCGCCATCACGCAGAACAGCGATCATCTCATCATGAATCAATCCATTGGAAGCGACGATGCAATGATGCGGAATCGGCGACTCGCCGGTTGCTTCGGTGACAACGCCACCCGCTTCGCGCACGATGATCGTGCCGGCGGCAACGTCCCACAAATTGATTCGCTTTTCCCAAAAGCCGTCGAAGCGACCCGAAGCGACGTAACACAGATCGAGTGCCGCCGATCCTAAACGACGAACCGCTTGCGAGCGCATCGTAAATTGCACAAATTCTTTGACGTTGTTATCGGGGTTGGTGCGCGCATCGTACGGAAAACCGGTGACGAGAAGCGAGTGGTTAAGATTCGATGTTGTAGAAATACGAATCGGTTTGCCATTGAGATGCGCGCCTTCGCCTTTGATCGCGCTAAAAATTTCTTCGCGCGATGGATCGTAGACAACACCCAACACGGGCTCGCCATGATGGGCTAAACCAAGTGAGACGCTGAAGATGGGCAGACCGTGTGCGAAGTTGGTGGTGCCATCAATGGGGTCAATGAGCCATTCGTAGTCCGCACCTTTGTTGACGCGCGTTCCTTCTTCACCGTGCAGAGCATGATCGGGAAAGGCTTGGCGCAAGGCAGAGACAATATACGCTTCGGATCGTTTATCGTAATCGGTGACGAGATCAATTGCGCCTTTGAAATTTATTTGGCGATCCCCGTTGTTCTCTTTGAGAATCGCGCCTGCGTTTTTGGCAATTGTTATAGCAGTGGAAAGAATTTGGGTGAGCATAGAGTTGCATTATACAGATGCTTTATTCCTCCTTCATAATTCATCCTTCCTAATTTATAATTTCGTCTATGAAACCCAAACTCGAACTCACCTACTGCGCTAAATGAAAATACACACCCCGCGCTATCAGTTTGATAGGCGAACTATTGACCAAGTATGAATTTCAACTCGACAGTGTGACCCTCATCCCCTCTGAGGGAGGACGGTTTGAGGTCGTGCTGGATGGCGAGTTGATCTTCTCAAAGAAAGCATTGGGGCGACATGCGGAACCCGGCGAAATTGCCAAGTTACTCGAAGGACGACTTCCACCTAAGGAGATAGTGAACAGTGATCAGTGATCAGTTTTCTAGATGGAGAACACTATATGTCTACATTTGATGTATCTCTGGCTCGATCTTTTATAGTTA
>CAKKQG010000016.1 GCA_919901875.1 Anaerolineales bacterium | reverse complement strand
TCAAACTTCAAACTTCAAACTTCCAATCTCCAAACTCTAAACTCTAAACTCCACGCGAAGCGTCCAATCTCTAATCTCCAATCTCTAATCTCTAAACTCCAATCTCTTAACCGGCAATCGCCATGAACACAGCCGTAATGGCAATACTCGCCAACGCCAACGGCAACATCACCTTCCAACCGAAGCGCATCAATTGATCGTAACGCAAGCGCGGCAGTGTGGCGCGGATCCACAACATGCAAAATAAAAAGAAGATCGTCTTCGCGCTGAAGTAGATCACGCCCAAGATGCCCGCTAACCACGATGGCACATCGTTGAGGAAAGGTCCCAAGTAACCGCCGAAGAATAATGCCGTTGCAATTGCGCTAACGGCAACCATCTTGATATATTCCGCCATGAAGAACAAGGCGAACTTCATCCCCGAATATTCAGTGTGATAGCCCGCCGTCAATTCTTGTTCGGCTTCGGGCATATCAAACGGCGCGCGGTTCACTTCAGCCAACACGGCGAGCAAAAAAACCATTGCGCCAATCGGCTGCGTGACCACATTCCACAATTTTTCTTGCGAGAGGGTGATCGCTTGCAAGCTCATCGAACCGGCGACCAACACCGGACCCACCATCGCCAAGCCCATCGAAATTTCGTAACTCACCATCTGCGCCGATGAGCGCATACCGCCGAGTAGAGCGTATTTATTATTCGACGACCAACCGGCTAACACGATGCCATAGACCGCCACCGAAGCAACAGACGTAATAAACAGAATACCCACATTAACATCGGCTACCGCAAGCGGCACTTTATAACACGCGCCCCACTCAAATGGAACTGAAAGTGTGGCAGGCAAACAAATATCAACCGCAGGACCGAACGGCACAACAGCCAAAATAACTAACGCCGGTATCACTGTGATAATCGGCGCGAGGATGAACAGAACCCGATCTGCTTCTGCCGGAATCAGTTCTTCTTTTAGAAAAAGTTTGATGCCGTCGGCAACGGGCTGGAAAAAACCAAACGGTCCCACGCGATTCGGCCCGATACGCACTTGCATCCATGCCACTACTTTGCGCTCGGCAAGAGTCATGTAAGCAAACGACGTGAGCAAAACACCGATCAAAAGTCCGCTCTTGATGAGCGCGGCGATCCCAACTTCGATGAGAGTTTTCAATTCCATAGTAAACAGTGAACAGTGAACAGTCATCAGTGAAAATGCCGCTCACTGATAACTGATGACTGATTACTTTTTGATCTGCACTCCTGAGACACGACTCAAATTCACACCCAAACTCTGCGGCACCAGCACCACGCCTTCGGGCGCGCGACCATTCACGCGCGCGCTCACTTGCGACTCGTCCCCTTGCAACACCAGCGTGATCATCTCGCCATCTTTGATACCCAACCTCGCCGCATCTACCGAATTAATTTCGGCGAACGCTTTCGGCACACGCGGGTGCATCAAGAACGAGCGCGCAAACGTCGTGCCTTGATCGTAGAGCAGAGTCGTCGGCACGGCGATCATGCCATTTAATTTTATAGGCTTCGATTCAGGGGAAGCCGCCACCACGCCCTCCCCGCGATCTGCGGCAGACGGATACTGCACGCCAAGACCGGTGGTGTTTTCGAAAGCGTTGCCGCCGTAATACAGATCCATGCCACCCACGTCGGGAAATTGTTTCTCAACCTTCGCCAACGCCTGATACGTAATGCCCGCGTAGTGATTCACGTTGCGAGCGATCTCGTTCATCACCAACGATGGCGACGCTTTCACTTTGCCCAGTCCGGACTTCTCGCTGACCATTGCGAAAATTTGCCAATCGGCTTTGCTCTGCCCTACTGGCGGAACAGCGCGATAATATCGTTGCACTCGCCGCTCGCCGTTGGTGAATGTGCCTTCGCGTTCAAGGAACGATTGCGCGGGCAGCACTACGTCGGCGGCTTTCGCAGTGGCAGTAAGGAACAATTCAGAGACCACGGTAAAATCGGCGTAGGGCAGTGTCTCATCATCGCCCACTAAATCCGCGCCGGCGATCCACAACAAGGCGCGCTCCGGAATCGGTTCGGTGGTCGGGCGCACACCCATATCCCACGCGCCCTGATCGTTGGCGTGCTGCCACACGGCGATCAAACCATTATTCACTTTGCCAACGTGTCGTGTATTGATCAAAAGATTCGCACACGCTTGCGCTAACGCCGTTGAAGCGGCGAGAGCAAGCCCGTCACTGCCATACATCAAGACAAGGTTTTCGGAAGTCTTGGCAACGTCGGTGAGACCGTCAACCGCATTCACCTCATCGCCATACTTGTAAGTGATCTTCTTCGTAGCATACTTATCCAGCTTGGTCGGGCGCGCATTGACCACGATCAGATTCGCGCCTCGCTCGCTCGCTTGTTTAACTCGCAGCCACCAGATCGGCGCTTCTTCTTCAAGATCAGAAGCAACGACCACAATCGTTGTGCCTTTACCCATCGCGCTGAAATTCGATCCGACACCGATGCCGACCTTCTGCACCAAGTCGCCGCCACCCATACGTGAATACAATACAGCGTTGCCGTTAAATATTTTTTTAAATTCGTAGAAATCTTCGTTGGAGAGTCGCCCACCGGCAAGACCATAGACCGAACCGCCCGCCACTTTTAACTTTGAGGCAATCAGATCAAGCGCCTCATCCCAACTGGCTTCCACCAGTTGACCGTTCTTCTTGATCAACGGCGTGGTGAGCCGATCCGGGCTGGCGGCGAAGTGATGACCAAAGCGACCCTTGTCGCAGATCCAAATTTCATTCACCTGCTCGTTCTGGCGCGGCATGATGCGCTTCACTTCAAACTTGCCGCTGGCGCCCGTGCGGCGCGTGTTCAGATGCAAGTTGCAGCCGACGGGACAATGCGGGCAGATTGATGCCGAGTTAATTAATTCCCACGGGCGCGCGCCGAAACGAAAATCTTTTGTGGTCAACGCGCCAACCGGGCAAATATCTGTCGTGTTTCCAGAAAACTTTGAATCGAAGCCGGGATCAGAGAAGGTGACGATCTCGATCTTGCGTCCGCGTTCATAGAATCCGATCACATGATCGCCCGCCACTTCATCCGAGAAACGTGTGCAGCGCGCGCATTGAATACATCGCTCGCGATCCAAATAAATCAGTGCGTTGTCTTCTGTTCCGAGCGGGACATGCTTTCCCAAATGAAGCTTCTCATTGAAGATGAAACGACTCGCGCCGGGTCCGTGTCGCATCGTAAGGTTTTGTAACGGGCACTCGCCGCCTTTGTCGCAGATCGGGCAATCGAGCGGGTGTGAGGTCAACAAAAATTCCACCACATCTTTGCGCGCCGCTTCCACTTTGCTATTGAGCGTGCGGACGTGCATCCCCTCTTCAACCGGGATGGTGCAAGCGGTTTCGAGTTTAGGGTTATAAGCGATCTTCGGCTTATCGCCTTCCATGATCACTTGTCCGGTGGCGCGGTCACGTTGCACACGACCTACTTCTACCAAACACATGCGGCACATCCCCACTTGCGGCAGTTTGGGGTGATAACAAAACACCGGGATGTCGTTCTCCACGCGCTTGGCGGCATCCACCACCAGTGTGCCTTTGGGAACGGAAAGTTCTTTGTCGTCAATCTTGAGGGTAACGAGATCAGTCATA
>CAKKQG010000015.1 GCA_919901875.1 Anaerolineales bacterium | reverse complement strand
GTTCCAAACTTTTTGAAAGAGGGTGAGGGGTGGAGTCATATTGAGAGAAGTTGATTTTTAGATTATGCTACAATCTTTTGCGAAAGGCGGTGACGCACAAATGTCTGTCACAATTACTGTTCCGGACGAATTGATCGAGAAAGTTAAAGCAGTCGTTCCTCAACCGGATATCGAAAAATTTTTTGTTGACGCCGCGCAAAAACAACTGCGCGAGATCATGATGCTGCGTATGCGAGAAGAATACCGCCGCGCTCAGGCGCACATCCCGCGCAAAACTCCGCCTGAGGTATACGCCCGACTATTGGCGGAAGTGATTGCGTTTGAATCTAAATATAAGATGCGCTCCGATCAATTTTTGCCTGACTTTGAGTCGGGCGTGATTGACGAAGACCCCGATGATTGGATGGCGTTCTATCGTTGGCGCACCAGAGCGTATAGCTTACAGCATATGGAAAAGACATATGGACTCAAGCGCGAGGATGTTCTTCATGGGATTCAGCAAGATTGAGCATTATTACTGGAACATCTACACGATTGTTTTTCAAAACGGCGACATCCTTGTTCTCGATCATCCCGAATACTCGCTTTCGGATGAAGAAACGTTGAACCTTGAAAAAGCGATTTATGCCGTATTGCCTTTTCGCGATGCTTCGCGTTTGTATGTCGAAATTAAGCTAGATGCTGATAATGAAACGATCTATGAGCAGTATGCTTATATTTACAATGGCAAAGACGGTGTGCGTATCTTTCAATATGATAACCGCGAACATCATCCGAATATCTCAACTCACCCGCACCACATGCACAAGGGATCTATTCCAAAACACGGCGAAAAAGATCGCGCCTATCCGCTTGATATTGAGTCCGTGAGTTTTGAAAATGTCTTGCAGAGAATTCGCCAGAAGTTTTTCAGTTAGCCGCAGATAGCCCATAAAGTTCTTCTATAATAAGACTGCAGGTGTCAGATGATCACCATCACCCTCTCTCCAAAACTTTTATCCGAAATTGAACCACTGGCGATTGAAACGCATCAAAGTATAGATGCTATTGTCAACGCCGCAGTTATGGAATACCTGCGTTTAATGCAAAAGCGCAAATTGCGTGAACAACGCGCCAAGCAATATGCGGAGCTCGCGGCAATGTGGCACGAACTTGTTGAAGACATTGCCGATGAGAAATGGTTGTCCGTCGAAAACGAGTCGCTTTATAAATTTGAGAAACGGTTAGCAAAGTAAAAATGGAAATCAAACGAGGCGATATTTTCTTTGCCAACCTTGACCCAACAGTAGGTGTTGAACAAGCTGGCACGCGCCCAGTTCTAATCGTTCAGAACGATGAAGCCAACGCGCTCATTCCAACTATCACAGTTGTTCCTCTCACCAGCAACCTGCGAGCAAGCCGTTTTTTGTTTACAGTTCTCATCCCCACTTCCGAATCGGGATTGCCTAAAGATTCTGTCGCATTAGTTTTCCAAATTCGCACGCTAGATAAATCTCGCCTCACGCATAAAGCAGGACATCTCTCTGATGAGAGAATGGAAGATGTAGATCGTGCGTTAGAAGATCATCTAGATTTGTAAAAATCCTCTGCGCTAGGCAACGGCTTCGACTTGTGATGCTTTCTCCGCCTCACCGTATTCCCCGCTCGCTACTAACAATTTATTCAACGCCGAGAGATACGCCTTCGCGCTGGCGACGATGATGTCGGTATCCGCGCCGTGACCACCGAAGGTGCGCGTGTGTTCGGCTTCATCTTGTGCATCAAAGGTGCGCTGTCCGTTGGTGCCTTCAATGCGAACGGTCACTTCACCTAAGGCATCAATGCCTTGAGTCACGGCGTGAATCACAAATTCTAACAACGTATTCGGCGATTGCACAACAGAGTCAATCGCTTTGTAAACGGCGTCCACTGGACCCGTGCCAATGGCGGCGCGGACGTGAACGGTTCCATCAGGACCTTTAAGCCGCACGGTGGCTGTCGGCATCCCCATAGTGCCGCAGGCGACTTGCAGTCCATCCAGCGAAAAAATTTCGCGCGGCTGATACAGTTCATCTGCCACCAACGCTTCGAGATCGGCATCGGTGATCATTTTCTTTTTGTCGGCGAGATTTTTAAATCGCTCAAACGCTTTGTCGAGTTCAGCGTCGTTAAAGTTGTAGCCGAGTTCAGCCAGTCGAGCCTTAAGCGCGTGACGACCCGAATGTTTGCCCAGCACCAATGTGGTTTGAGTCACGCCCACGGTTTCGGGGCGCATGATCTCGTAGGTCTCGTTGTGCTTCAACATTCCGTCTTGATGAATGCCCGCTTCGTGCGCGAAAGCGTTCGCGCCGACGATGGCTTTGTTGGGCTGCACCACGATGCCGGTGTAGTTGCTGACGAGCTTGCTGGCGCGCATGAGTTGAGTCGTTTCGATTCCTGTTTCGAGATTGAAGATGGGCTTGCGCGTGTGCAACGCCATCACAACCTCTTCCAACGATGTGTTGCCGGCTCGCTCGCCAATACCGTTGATCGTCACTTCAGCTTGACGCGCTCCGGCGCGAATACCGGCGAGCGTGTTGGCGGTTGCCATGCCGAGATCATCGTGGCAGTGAACGGAGACGACACAGTTCTCGATGCCCTTCACGTTTTTCATAATCCCCGCGATCAAATTTCCAAATTCATCGGGCGTGGTGTAGCCCACCGTGTCGGGGATGTTGAGAGTGGTCGCGCCTGCTTTGATCACTTCGGTTAACACGACATACAAAAATTCCGGGTCGCTGCGTCCGGCATCTTCGGGTGAGAACTCGACGTCGTCACAAAAACTTTTGGCGTAGGCGACCATCTCTGCCGCGCGCTCGATCACTTGCTCCGCATCCATTTTGAGTTTGTATTTCATGTGGATCGGCGACGTGGCGAGAAAAGTATGAATGCGCGGACGCTTGGCGTGCTGCACCGCTTCCCACGCTTTATCAATGTCGCCTTTGTTGGCGCGGGCAAGGCTGCAGATGATCGGCGGTTCGGCGTGTCCGGGCGCGGGAGTTGATCCAACTTCAACCGCGATCCGTTTAATCGCTTCCAGATCATCCGGTGACGCCGCCGCGAAACCCGCTTCGATCACATCCACTCCCAGCTTTGCCAGCGTGCGTGCCACCTCCAATTTTTCGTTTGAAGTCATCGTCGCGCCGGGCGATTGTTCGCCGTCGCGTAACGTTGTGTCGAAGATACGAACGTAATTGTTCATAATTTTTTGTAGGGGCGTTGCATGCAACGCCCCTACAACGCATTAACCTTGTTCTTCAGGTTTAACAGTTACCGGGTTGAGGAACGGCATCATGCCGCGCAGTTCCGCGCCCACTTTTTCAATCGAGTGATCTTGATCACGCTTACGCATTTGGTTGAAGTTGGGGCGACCTATTGCGTTTTCATCAATCCACTTCTTGGCAAACGATCCATCTTTGATCTCGCCGAGAATCTTTTGCATCTCGCCCAACGTTTCTTCGTTGATGATGCGCGGGCCCGAAACGTAATCGCCATACTCGGCGGTGTCGCTGACCGAATAGCGCATGTAGTTAAGCCCGCCGCGATACATCAGATCGACGATCAACTTCATCTCGTGCATACACTCGAAGTAAGCCACTTCGGGCTGGTAACCAGCTTTCACCAGAGTCTCAAAGGCGGCTTTGATCAACGAACTGATGCCACCACACAATACGACCTGCTCGCCAAACAAATCCGTTTCCGTTTCTTCGGCAAACGTGGTTTCCAAAACACCGGCGCGAGTTAAACCTAATGCCTTTGCATACGACAACGTTAATTCTTTCGCTTTGCCCGTTGCGTCTTGATGAATCGCCAACAACGCCGGAGTGCCGCCGCCTTCCACAAACACTTCGCGCACGCGATGACCGGGTGCCTTCGGCGCGACCATCGTCACATCCACGTCTTTCGGCGGGGTGATCGTGCCGAAGCGAATGTTGAAGCCGTGACCGAACATCAGCATCTTGCCTTGGGTCAGATTCTTTTCAATTGAGTCTGTGTAAATTTTTCCTTGCTTAGTGTCGGGCGCAAGGATCATGATCACATCTGCCCACTTAGAAACATTGTCAACCGAATCAACCGTTAGCCCAGCCGCTTCGGCTTTCGCCTTCGATTTACTGCCATCGGCGAGTCCGACTTTCACTTGCACGCCGCTATCTTTTAAACATAGCGAGTGGGCGTGACCCTGCGACCCATAACCGATGACCGCGACCTTCTTCGCTTTGATAAGCGCCATGTCTGCCGAACTTTCGTAATAAATTTTTGCCATGAAAAGCTCCCGAGATTTTTGATTTAGGATTTCTGATTTCTGATTGCGCTAGGATCAATCAGCAATCAGAAATCAACGATCAGAAATTAGTTTGCTGTTGCTCCCGCCACCTCCATCACTTGCGCCGCCACCAACGGCGGGTTCGGGCTGACCGATTTCGATCCGCGCCCCATTGCCACAATGCCGGTGCGAACCATCTCGATGATCCCAAATGGACGCAGCACTTCGATCAAGCCTTCGATCTTATCTTCGGTGCCGGTGATTTCAATGATGAGTGAGTCATTGGTCACGTCAACGGTGCGGGCGCGGAACACATCGGTCAGTTGCAGAATCTCGCTGCGGGTAGCGGCTGACGCTGACACCTTGATCAACGCCAGATCGCGCATCACCGCTGCTTGAGTCGTCACATCATCCACGCGCAGCACATTCACTAATTTGTAGAGATTCGCCTCCGCGCGGCGGGCGCCGAACTCATCGGTGTCTACCACAATCGTCATGCGGCTCACGCCGGGCTGTTCGGTGTGACCGACAGTGAGCGACTCAATGTTGAATGTGCGTCGCCGAAAAAGTGAAGCGACACGATTCAACACGCCGGGTTTGTCTTCAACATAAGCGACTAAAGTATGCGCGGTCATTTGGCGAACTCCATTTCTTCTTCGTGCTTCAACGTTTCATTCAACGGCTTCTTCGGCATCGGTCTTCGAATCATATTGTGCAAGTCGGCACCGGCTGGCACCATTGGATACACGCTGTCTTCTTTTTCAACGCGGAAATCAATCACGACTGTGCCTTTAGTTTGTTGCGCTTGGCGAATTGCGCTTTCAACTTGCGAGCGCTCCGTCACGCGAATGCCAGTGAGACCGTGCGCTTCGGCGAGCTTTACGAAGTCTGGACTCTTCATCGGCGTGGCGGCGTAACGTTTGTCGTAGAAAAATTCTTGCCACTGGCGCACCATGCCCAGATAACCGTTGTTGATGATCGCCACGTTCACTTTGATATTTTCTTGCGCGGCGGTAGAAAGTTCGGCGGCGGTCATTTGGAATCCGCCGTCTCCGGAGATCGCCCACACTTCGGCGTTGGGTTTGGCGAACTTCGCGCCAATCGCCGAAGGCAAACCAAAACCCATCGTGCCGAGTCCGCCCGACGTGATCAATTTAAAAGGTTTGTTGTGTTTGTAGTATTGCGCCGTCCACATTTGATGCTGCCCGACGTCGGTGCAGATTAATGCTTCGCCTTCCGTGTAGCGCCATAGATCGTTGATGACGTGCGCGGCGTAGAGATGTCCGGTGTCAGGTAGATTTTGAATATCGCGTACAGCCGAATCACCTTTCATCTCGTTGATGTGATCGATCCACTCCTCGCGGTCGCCGACAGCCACCAGCGGCAGCACTTCCTCTAACACTTCCCGCAGATCGCCCACCAGCGCGACATCGGCTTTGATCACTTTGTTCAACTCCGATGGATCGATCTCGATGTGAATCTTTTTCGCTTTGGGCGCGTAGGTCTTCACGTTGCCCGTCACGCGATCATCAAAGCGCATCCCAAACGCCAACAACAAATCGGCTTGTTGAATGGCATGATTAACCCACGCCTCACCATGCATCCCCATCATCCCTAAGTTGAGCGGATGATTCGCGGGGAGACCGCCGATGCCGAGCAATGTCATCGCTACCGGAATTTGCGCCTTCTCGGCAAAATCTTTTAACACCTGCATCGCACCCGATTGCAGCACGCCGTGACCGGCAAGAATCACCGGACGCTTGGCGCTGTTGATCAGCGAGAGCGCATTTTGATATTCGCTTGGCAGCGCGCGCAAGTCGGGGCGATAACCGGGCAAACGCGGCGCGGCAGAGTCCCAATCAAAATCACACGACAACTGCTGCGCGTCTTTGGTGATGTCAATCAACACCGGACCCGGGCGACCACTCTTGGCGATATAAAATCCTTCGCGGATCGTGCGGGCAATATCTTCCACGCGCGTCACTAAATAATTATGTTTGGTGATCGGCAGAGTCACGCCGGTTACATCCGTTTCTTGAAACGCATCGAGACCGACCAAACTGCTGCCCACTTGTCCGGTGATACAGACGATGGGTGACGAATCCATCATCGCCGTCGCGATGCCTGTCACCATATTCGTCGCGCCCGGGCCCGATGTGGCAAACGCCACGCCCACTTTGCCCGAAGCGCGAGCGTAACCATCCGCCATATGCGTGCCGCCTTGTTCGTGCCGAACCAAAACGTGATGAACGGATGGATAATCGAGCATCGCATCGTAAGCGGGCAAAATTGTTCCGCCCGGATAACCGAAGACAACTTCCACACCTTCTTTAATTAAACATTCCCAAATAATTTGTGCGCCGGTTCGTTTCATAAATCCTCATTTCTGATTTTTGATTGCTGATTTCTGATTGAACTTTCGACTACGCGACTACTTGACCATTCGACTTCATTCGACAATCAGAAATCCAAAATCATCAATCCCTTAGCACCGCGCCCTTATCCGCGCTCTCCACCATCTTGGCGTAACGTCGTAACCATTTGCTTTCAATATTTGGCACAAACGGTGGAAGTGCGTTGAGGCGAGATTTAATTTCTTCAGATGATAATTTGACGTTGAGTGTGCGGGCGAAAAGATCGATCTCGATGATGTCGCCGTTTTTCAGCGCGGCGATGGGTCCACGCGCGGCGGCTTCCGGGCTGACATGACCGATGCACGCGCCGCGGGTGCCGCCACTGAAACGACCATCGGTGACAAGCGCAACTTTTTCGCCAAGACCCATGCCCATGATGGCGCTCGTCGGCGAGAGCATCTCTTGCATTCCGGGTCCGCCTGCCGGTCCTTCGTAACGAATCACAACAACGTCACCTTCTTGCACTTCACGATTCAAAATTCCACGCATCGCCGATTCTTGCGATTCATAAATTCGAGCGGGGCCCGAATGGCGCTTCATTTTTTCTTCCACGCCGCCCGCTTTCACAATGGCTCCATCGGGTGCAAGGTTGCCGAACAAAACTGCCAAGCCGCCCTTCGGCGAATAGGCGTCGGAGCGAGACCGTATCACCTGAGAATCTTTCACGCGCGCATCCTTCACCGAGTCGCGCAGAGTCGATCCCGTCACCGTGATTCGATCCAAATGCAGAACATCTTTAATTTCGTTTAAGATTGCCGGGATGCCGCCCGCGCGATGAACATCTTCCATGTGCCACTTGCCCGCCGGACTCACTTTGCAGATATGCGGCACTTTGTCGGCGACGGCGTTGATGCGGCTGAGGGGATATTCGAGACCGGCTTCGCGGGCGATAGCGATTGCGTGCAATACTGTGTTTGTTGATCCGCCCATCGCCATGTCGAGGGCGAAGGCGTCGTCGAGAGCTTCGGCGGTTAAAATTTTTCGGGGCGTGATGTCTTTATCAATGAGATCGAGAATGAGTGATGCCGCTTTCTTCGCTAACGCTTCACGCTCTGGAGTGAGGGCGAGCGCAGAACCGTTGAACGGTAGCGCCATGCCCAACACTTCCATCAGGCAGTTCATCGAGTTGGCAGTGAACATCCCCGAACATGATCCACAAGAGGGGCAAGCAAAATCTTCTAATACTTTGAGTCGCGCTTCGTCAATTTTCCCGGCTTGCAGCGCGCCCACGCCCTCAAAAACAGAAATGAGATCAACGGTTTCGCCATCGGGTGTTTTGCCGGCCGCCATCGGTCCACCCGAAACAAAAATGGCGGGGATGTCCACACGCATCGCCGCCATTAACATCCCCGGCACGATCTTGTCGCAGTTGGGGATGCACACCATGCCATCAAACCGATGGGCTTCGATCATGGTCTCGACACAATCGGCGATGAGCTCGCGCGAAGGCAAACTGAATTTCATTCCCTTGTGACCCATGGCGATTCCATCATCCACGCCGATGGTGTTGAATTCAAAGGGGACGCCGCCAGCCGCTCGCACGGCGTCCTTCACAATTTTGCCGAACGATTGCAAATGGACGTGACCCGGCACAATGTCTACATACGAGTTGACGATGGCGATGAACGGCTTGCCCATGTCGGCATCGTTCACCACGCCTGTCGCTTTTAACAACGCGCGATGCGGGGCGCGTTCGAAACCTTTTTTAATTTGATCGGATCTCATAATGGATTTTTGATTGTTGATTTTGGATTGCTGATTGAATACTGCTCATTTGACTATTCGCCATCAGCCATTTGCCATCGGCTATCAGCCATTATATGCATCAAACATCGCTTCACTCACCCATGTCGCCGCTTCCGAGTCGGCGGTCACGGTTGGCTCGCACGGCACGCCATCGTAGCATTGCATATCAGTTGTCTCGGTTTTGGTTTGGTCATTCATGATTTCTTCTCCTTTAGGATAAAAAAACGAGCCGCCCTGTGTTCGGGCGGCTCGTTGATGTTACGAGATGCTTATTGGCTATGGTTACTTCATTCTTACTCGCACCATCGCCGCCCGAAACGGAAACTGCTCCTCAAGAAGGAGCCCGCTAATGACGATGATAAGGACGAGGGAGAGTGTGTAGTCCATGTTGGGCGAGAGTTTAGCCGATTGCCCTGTGATCGGGCTACGGTCAGATTGATGGAAGATGGGCGAGTGCAGTTAGAGGGATTGCACAAAACGTTCTTCATCGTCGCTTCTATTTCTTTTCCACTTCAGATTTGTTTACAACGTGCATCACGTCGTCGCCCATTGCTACAACATACACGCCTTGTTTGGTCAAATAAGCGGTGACGCTATCAGCCACGTTGAGCGCGGAGAAAACGGGTTTAATTATCTTTCCTTGATATTCAGGGAAGTATTGAAAGAATTCTTTGTTCTGCAAGGACTCTACAAACTCTTTGGCATAGTCAAGACGGGCGGTTACTTTGCTTTCGTTGAGCAAGATCGCTTTTTCGCCCACATAAAGCGCGTCAAACTCGCGCTGCGTTCCATCGGGTCGGGTTTTCGTGTAACGAGAGCTAAAGGCGATCTCATTTCCGCAATTTAACTCGTCACGCGCTATACGGCGAATGCTTGGCACAATGATGTCTTCGATAATGGTTCCGAGCCGGTTGCCCAGATCGCCCATTTGTTTTTTGAGAGCTTTCGTTTCTTCTCTCGCTTCTTCCATCGAGCGATCCAATTGCGCCATCTTGCGTTCCGTGTCACGCTCTCGTCGATCCAGATTGCGTTCTTGGCGCGACAATGTCGTGTTCAACTCTGCCATCCGAAAATTAGATTCGGAGATGAATTTTTCCAATGCAAACTCTAAACGGTCAACACGTTCTTCAGTAGAAAACAACATAGACGGATATCCTCTCAAGAGATAAGTTTAGCATAACAAGCCGTCGCGCAATTTATTTTTCTGGCTAACATCAGGCCACATCTTATCATAGCGATCCAAGCCTACACACCACCCACCAACCCCACCGCTAAATACAACGCGCTTATCCAAATGATCACGGCGGAGACTTTGTTCAAAACCTTTAGCGCACTCCCGTTTCGATCCACAACTCCGAGCGCCCTGCCCATAATTGTCAGCCCGAAGAACCATAACCA
>CAKKQG010000014.1 GCA_919901875.1 Anaerolineales bacterium | reverse complement strand
TATCTCGATCATCGCCTCATCATCAAACAGACTCTTCACTTCGACCAGCGTCATCGCCGGATAATACTTGCCAAAGAAATCCCGGTAGCTCGCCCCGATGAGTTTGAGATTCGCTTTGTAGGCTGCTTTGTTCGTCACAAACAAATTGAGTTTGACAATATCTGTCATCTCGCCGCCTGCTTCGGTGACCACCGCTTTGAGATTCGACAAACATTGCGTGAACTGCGCCACGATGTCATTCGGCGCGACGATGCTGCCAGTGTTATCCATCGCAGTTTGCCCAGCGAGAAAAAGAATCTCTCCGCCTTGCGTGAGAACTCCGTTGGCATAGCCTGTTGGTTTGGCGAGAGAGGAGGGGTTGAGGATTGATTTATTCACTGTTGATTGCTGAATGCTGATTGCTGAATGCTGATTAGAGACGCGACCTGTAATCAGAAATCCACAATCAACAATCAGAAATTATTTACCTTTAAACTCCGGCTTCCTCTTCTCCTTGAACGCCTCATAAAAGATTCGATGATCTTCGCCCATCATCATCAACGCTTGGGCTTGCGCTTCGGCTTCAATAGCAGAGTTAATGTCCATCGTCCATTCGTTGTTCACCATTAACTTGGTCATGCCGAGTGAGTAGCTGGGTCCGTTGGCTAGCTTCTCGGCTGCCGCTCGCGCTGTCGGCATCACCTGATCAAGTGGCACAACCCGATTCACCAATCCATATTTTTCGGCGGTCATCGCGTCCACATCATCACCGAACATCAACAACTCCATCGCTCGCCCTTGCCCGATCATACGCGGCAATAAAAACGCCGCGCCCATATCCGCGCCGGTGAGACCGACTCGGGTGAAGAGAAAAGCGAACTTGGCAGAGTCGGCGATGATGCGGAAATCGGATGCCAGGGCGATGACCGCGCCCGCGCCCGCCGCCGCGCCGTTGATCGCCGCGATGATCGGCTTGGGCAGCAGCCGCATGTTCCGCACTAAACTCCCCGTCATGCGACAAAATTCTAAATGCCCGTGCATGTTGCGCTTCAACACTTTACCGATGATGGTATGCACGTCGCCGCCCGAACAAAACGCGCGACCCGCGCCGGTGATGATCACAACTTTTACTTTGTCGTCGTAGCGCAGTTCTTCAAATAGATCGCGCAGTTGGGCGTATATCTCCAGCGTCAGCGCGTTCAACACGTCGGGGCGGTTGAGGGTGATGGTGGCGATGGAATTGGAAACGGAATAATCGAAGTCCATAAAATTCCTTATTGCTGATTTTTGATTGTTGATTTCTGATTGCTCTGCGGGCACTCGTTCTTCAATCAGCAATCAGAAATCGTAAATCATCAATACATTACAGTTCCCCCATCCACATTGATCGCTTGTCCGGTGATGCCACGCGCGTTGTCGTCAACAAGCATCATCACAACATGCGCCACTTCTTCCGAAGTGA
>CAKKQG010000013.1 GCA_919901875.1 Anaerolineales bacterium | reverse complement strand
GTTTGCACCACGCAATGGTCTGGCACGGTGGCTGTGGATCAAAACGGCGACCCCTTGATGAACGCCGTCATCTGGATGGACTCGCGCGGCGCGCGTTATGCCAAAGCCGCCACCAAAGGTTGGATTGAAGTTGAAGGTTATGGCGTGGAGAAGTTGGCGACATGGTTGTGGCTGAGTGGCGGCATCCCCACGCACTCGGGCAAAGATTCGATCTCGCACATCCTCTACATCAAAAACGAACTTCCACAAATTTATCAACGCGCGTTTAAATTTCTTGAGCCAAAAGATTATTTGAATCTGCGACTCACGGGAAAGTTCGCCGCTTCGTTTGATTCGATCACACTGCATTGGGTCACCGACAACCGCGACATCACCCGCATTAAATATGATGACCGATTGTTGAAGTTGGCAGGCATTGAGCGCGACAAACTCCCTGATCTTAAACGCGCCGTAGATATTCTTGGCACGCTCAAACCGGATGTGGCGGAAGAGTTGGGCTTGAGTGAGAAGGTGCAAGTGGTGATGGGCTTGCCCGATGTTCATTCGGCGGCGATTGGTTCGGGCGCGGTGCGCGACTTTGCCGCGCATCTTTACATCGGCACGTCGTCGTGGCTCGTCTGTCATGTTCCGTTTAAAAAAGTTGACCTCTTTCACAATATGAGTTCGCTGCCTTCGGCGATCCCCAACCGCTATTTATTGCTCAACGAACAAGAGACGGCAGGCGCGTGCTTAACCTATTTGCGCGATAACTTGTTTTATCCTGACGACGAATTAAAAACCGGTGCGAAACCAGCCGATGTGTATAAGACCTTTGATCGAATCGTCGAGCGTGTTCCGCCTGGCAGCGACAAACTGATCTTCACCCCGTGGCTCTATGGCGAGCGGACTCCGGTGGACGATCATTCTGTGCGAAGTGGATTCTTCAATCAATCGCTCAAGACCACGCGGGCGCATCTCATTCGATCTGTATTCGAAGGTGTGGCGTATAACTCGCGTTGGCTGTTGGGTTACGTGGAAAAATTTATTGGCAAACGGTTGGACGGCATTAACATGATCGGCGGCGGTGCGAACTCGAATGTGTGGTGTCAGATTCACGCCGACGTGTTGAATCGCCCGATCCATCAAATGAAAGACCCCATTCAGGCAAACGTGCGCGGCGCGGCGTTTCTGGCGTTGGTCGCCTTGGGGCATCTCACCTTTGACGACGTTTCATCGCGCGTGCAGATCGCCCACACCTATCAACCCAATCCCGCCAATCGCAAAATCTACGATGAGCTGTTTGCGGAGTTTGTGAATCTGTATAACGCCAACAAAAAAATTTATCAACGGTTGAATCGAGTAGAGTAGACTTACGCACTTTAATCACGAATGTCACGAATATACGAATTTATCGAATAGAGCAATAAAAAACATTCGTGACATTCGCTTATTCGAGTCATTCGTGATGGAATCATCTTGTTTTGCGTAAGCCAAGCAGGTAAAAAAAAATGGACTTAATGGACATCGTGCAAACACGTTTGGGCTGGATCGATCCGCGCTGGATGGCGGTGATCGAAAAATACCTCAAGAAGATTCCGGCGATCAATGCCGAGATCGAAAAAGAATACGATTCGATCATGGGCGAACTAGATGGCTCGCTCAAACCGTATCGTGATTCATTCCCCGCCTTCGCCAAAATTCCGGAAGCGGGTATTGAGCGTGACGAGATCATCGGCGAGATGGAAGCCATGCGCGAGAAAGAAGAGTCGCGCTGGAAAGACGGCTTCGTTTCAGGCGCGGTCTATCACGGCGATGAGGAACATATTCGTTTTCTCAATCGAGTCTACGCCCTCAACTCGCAGAGCAACCCGCTTCATTCTGATCTGTGGCCCAGCACGACAAAATTTGAAGCGGAGATCGTTTCGATGACGGCGACTATGTTAGGGGCGGCTCACGCGAGCGATCCAATTTGCGGCACGCTGTCATCGGGTGGCACAGAAAGTATTCTGTTGGCGATGAAGACGTATCGTGATCGGGCGCGCGATCAAAAAGGTATCACCCATCCTGAAATGATCGCCCCCACTACCGCGCACGCCGCCTTCGAAAAAGCGGCGCAATACTTCAACATCAAAATGGTTCGCGTTCCGGTGGATGCCAATTGTCGCGCCGATGTCGCCGCCGCGCGCCGAGCGATCAACGGCAACACCGTCGTCATCGTCGGTTCGGCGCCATCGTTTCCGCATGGGGCGATTGATCCAATTGAGCCGCTTTCCGAATTGGCGCGCAAGCGTGGAATCGGTTTTCATACCGACGCCTGTTTAGGTGGATTCGTTTTGCCGTGGGCGGAGAAACTCGGCTACAACGTTCCCACGTTTGATTTTCGTTTGCCGGGCGTCACTTCGATTTCAGCTGACACGCACAAATACGGTTACGCCGCCAAAGGCACTTCGGTGATTCTGTATCGCGGTTTGGAATTGCGCCGTTATCAATACTACTCGACGGCTGATTGGCCCGGCGGTTTATATTTCTCGCCGACGTTTGCCGGCAGCCGCCCCGGTGCGTTGAGCGCTGCCTGTTGGGCGGCGTTAGTGGCGATGGGCGAACAAGGTTACATGCAGGCAACAAAGAAAATTTTGGAAACGGCGGCAACAATTAAAAAAGGGATCGCGGCGATCCCCGAGCTGCGCTTGTTAGGTGATCCGCTTTGGGTCATCGCCTTTGCCTCTGATACGTTAGATATTTATCGCCTGTTGGATGCCATGACGAAACAAAAATGGAGTTTGAACGGACTCCACAAACCCGCCGCCGTTCATCTGTGTGTGACTCTGCGCCACACGCAAGAAGGCGTGGCAGAAAAATTTTTGCGTGATCTAAAATCGGCTGTTGAATACGTGAAAGCGACTCCGCAAGAGAAGGGCGGCATGGCTCCAGTGTATGGCATGGCGGCGACCCTGCCCCTGCGCGGCGTGGTGCGCGAGATGTTGAAGAGGTATATGGATGTGTTGTATAGGGTGTGAGATGGTAGAATAAACCAAGATGGCACTTGGAGAATACTGATGAACGCAACTACGCGCGCACCATTGTCTAATTTACAGCTCACGACTTTACGGCTTACAACATTTCACGAAGCGGCAACAGATGCTGCTTCACTTGAATCGTTCTATAAGCAAACTGTTGGCGTTGATCCTGAAAGTGTCGTTAAACAGCGTGAGGGCTTTCAAGCGGATGGTCCATTTAATGATGGGCGAATCGTTCTTGCCTCTCCCTCTCTTTCTGTTCCTCGGCGGATTGATTGGCTTTACACTTCGTTTGACGAGGCGGCTCTGTCAACAGGTTTAGAAGATTCGCTTAAAGGCTTTAAGCGTTTAATGGCGCAATGGTTTCAGAAATGTCCTCTCGTAAAGCGGCTAGCTTTGGGAGTGATTGTTTTGTTGCCTGTTGAAAGTGCCGAAAAGGGCTATCAACGACTTTTAGATTATTTACCCTCAATAAAAATTGACGTGGCAGGTTCCTCAGATTTTTTGTATCAAATCAACCGACCACGGCGATCAAAAATTCTGGCTGACAATCTGGAAATAAACCGTTTGTCGAAGTGGTCAGTGAATATACTAGGTCACGCACAGATTGGTATTGATGGCGGCGTGCCACAGTTGCAACAAGAGGGCGAAACTTTTGCCTGCCGAATCGAATTAGATATCAATACATCGGCAAAGTTCAAAGGTGTTCTTCCTCAAGAAAAGTTGCAGCCTTTATTAGATGAACTTGATACGCTCGCTCTTGAGATATTGCGAGAGGGAGATATCCTATGACAGTTAGTAATCAACAGATTGAGACACCTATTCTTCGCCAAGTGATTCGTCCATTTATCCCGCAGGAAAACAAGACGGATTTGTTTATGGCGGGTTATACACAGTTGCCACGCGGCTATAAGGACAAACTGCCAACGAGTGGGTCTGCCACAGGAACTTTTGCGCTATATGAAGTAGGGGCACTTTTGGAATATAGCGCGCGTTACAATTTTTGGGGGACACCTACATATATCGAATCAGTTTCTCCGCTCGCGCAATCGTTTTGGGCTAAGGTAGTGAATGGATATTCACTCCAGCAACCTGAAACGATAGCGTCGTTCTTGCGCCGTCATTATGCCGTTGGGAAAGTATTGGCAGATGCGCTCGATCAACTTCCAGTATATTTTGGACAGCAACCCAAAGTGTCTTTGGAACTGAAAGTTGATCCAGAATACCCGAGCGACAAACAACTGTTTGCTTATATTCACACAGAGTTACCTGTAGAAGAAGCCCTCTCTCGCTTTGAGCAATTTGATGAAAGTTGGCTTCTAGCGCGGCTTGCAGGTTTGGGCGGCACATTCAATTTCAACCTTCGCTTCTTATGACTTTTGATTGGGCTGAGTATTTGACACTCGCTGAAGCGTTGTATGCCAACCGAAAAACCTTCAGCAACGAAGAGGCTTGTACACGGTCTGCAATTAGCCGAGCTTACTATGCCGCTTATTTGGTCGCTTCACAAAAAGCAAAAACAGACGGAATTGTTTTAACGAACAGGGAGCAACATAAAGCTGTGCGGCGTCATTTTGCCAATGGCACTGATCAAGATCGCCAAAGCATTGGCTCTTGGCTGGACAGATTGCAGGATAACCGACTACAAGCAGATTACACAGATGAAATCACTGGCAATATTGATAGCATGACTCAGGTGTCGCTACAAGGAGCGAAGAAGGTTATAGAAACAATCAAGCGACTAACATAAAAGCAAATGCCAGCCACAACATTACCATCCCGAGATTTGGCGCGGCGCGCAGTGATCGAAGTGGCGCAGTTGCCCGAAAACGAATTGCTTGTTGTGATCGAAGTTGTCAATGATCTCAAAAAACGACGTGAACGACCTCATCGTGAATCGGCGAAGCAACTTGTGGCGTTGGCAAAACAACGAGCCGCAGAGATGGGCAATGTGCCACGTGCTGAATTAGCAAAACGCTTAGTTAAAGTAATAGATGAGATTCGCGCCGAAGCAATTGCCAAAGGCACAGATATTGAGGGGGAGTGGGAAAGTAACTAAACAAAACGAGCGATTGATATTTGATCAATCGCTCGTTTCTTTTCAGGTGCCCCCACGGAGATTCGAACTCCGGTTTTGGCCTTGAAAGGGCCGCGTCCTAGTCCACTAGACGATGGGGGCGGA
>CAKKQG010000012.1:2443-4488 GCA_919901875.1 Anaerolineales bacterium | reverse complement strand
AACGCCTCAATCTCGTCCCAATTCGTCCCTTCGCGGATTAAGCATAAGTCTTTTCGTTGCTCTTCATCCATAAACACAATTATACCCGACCTCTTTCCCATCCGCCTTGACAACTTATCTCTTTTAGCCTAATATATATCTAAATTTAGTCTCGCCTAAATTTACAAGAGGAACTAACAATGGATTCAGAAACTATTTTTCGCTTGGTAACCGGCATCATCTTCTTCACAACTCTATTGGTAGGCGGCTACTTCCGCCGCAAAGCAGAAAAAGAAGGCGGGCAGATGCGCTCGAATGAAGGTCGCGGGTTAGTGGTTGTGCTTCGCACATTAGGGCTGATCGTCATACTGCCATTATTCGGCTACTTGATCAATCCGCAATGGGTGGCGTGGGCGCAGATGCCTTTGCCTATTTGGCTAAGATGGTCGGGCGCAGTGACGGCAGCCCTGATGATTCCGTTGATCGCTTGGATGTTCCTCTCCATTGGCAGCAACATCACCGCCACGCAAGCCACACGTCAGAATCACAAATTGGTAACGAGCGGACCTTATCGGTGGATACGACACCCGCTTTATGCTTTTGGCTTCGTCTTCGCCTGCGGCATAACTTGCCTGAGCGCGTTGTGGTGGCTTGGGGTGGGCATGATCCCGCCTATGATTATTTTGATGCTCCGCACGTCAATAGAAGAACAACGCTTGATCGAAACCTTTGGCGACGAGTATCGCAATTACATGAAACGCACCGGACGATTCTTCCCAAAGTTCGCTTAGGACAAAAAATGATTACGACAAACACACTATCTTTTTCGCCATTCAAACTTTTTCAAGAGTCGGTTAAACAAAACGGGCTGGGCTTCACCATCAAACGCATCGTCACATTTTTGGGTCCAGCGTTTTTAGTCAGCGTTGGCTACATGGATCCGGGCAACTGGGGAACGGACATCGAAGGCGGCTCACGCTTTGGCTACAGTTTGTTGTGGGTCATCCTCGTCAGCAACTTGATGGCGATACTTTTGCAAACGCTCTCTGCCAAACTCGGACTCGCCACCGGCAAAACGTTGCCCGAACTGTGCCGCGAACATTATTCAAAACCTGTAGCGATCTTTTTGTGGATCACCGCCGAGTTCGCCGCCATCGCCACCGATCTGGCTGAAGTGCTGGGCGGCGCAGTCGCCTTCAATTTACTTTTCAACATTCCATTATTCTATGGCGCGTTGCTCACCGGAGCAATCGTCGGTTTGATCTTGATGCTCGAAGAATACAACTTGCGCCGACTCGAAATGATTATCATCGGCATGGTGGCGATCATCGGTATCGGGTATGTGATCGAGATTGTCCTCGCCCAACCCGTGTGGGGTGATCTCGCCTTGCATATGGTGACGCCGACTCTGCCGATGGGCAGCACGCTGATCGCCGTCGGGATCATTGGGGCGACTGTAATGCCTCACAACATCTACCTTCATTCAGCTTTGATTCAATCGCGCCGCCGCGCCGACGATGACGCCGCCAACCGCAAAGCATTAACCCTCTCCACCATTGATACGTTCATCGCCCTCAACGGCGCGTGGCTCGTCAACTCTGCCATCCTGATCATGTCCGCCGCTGTGTTTTATAACAACGGTTTAGAAGTCACATCCATTCAAGAAGCGCACAAAACTCTGGCTCCCCTTTTAGGACCCCTTTCGGCAGGCGTGTTTGCCCTTGCCTTGCTCGCTTCGGGTTTGTCCTCTTCCACAACGGCAACAATGGCAGGTCAAGTGATCATGGAAGGCTTCTTGCATTTCCGCATCAACGTCTGGCTGCGCCGCGCCGTGACGCTCATTCCGGCATTGATCGTCATAGGCTTGGGATTTGATCCGCTTCAGATTTTGGTGATGAGCCAAGTAAGTTTAAGTTTTCAATTACCGTTAGCGGTGATCCCCTTGATCTTATTCACGAATAATAAAACTATCATGGGCGAGTATGCCAATCGAAAAATCACGACGATATTTGCTTTCATCGCGGCGGCGATCATTATTGGACTCAACGCTTTACTGGTATGGCAAA
>CAKKQG010000012.1:0-2343 GCA_919901875.1 Anaerolineales bacterium | reverse complement strand
ACGCCGATTCCCAATGCGTACAGTAATCAAGACTCGCACCTCGAGCATGGCGGCAACATGACCGTGGGCGATGTAGATACCAGCAAGTTTGATCCGATGAAATATCTGACCGAGTTCGATTATGGCAAAGTCAGCAAACTACCCAACGGGCAAACATTGCGCGAGTGGGATGTGTTTGCAGTCGATCAAGATATCGAGATCGCGCCCGGCATTTTTTTTCCGGCGTGGGCTTACGGGTTAAAAGATCGCGCGCCACAAGTGCCGGGTCCAACATTCCGCTGCACTGAAGGAGATCGCCTTCGATTCAATTTCTCCAACGGATCGGCGCACCCGCACACGATTCACTTTCACGGCATTCACCCGCCGAGCATGGATGGCATCATACCCATTTTAAAAACAGGCGAGAGTTTCACCTACGAGTTCGACGCCAAACCGTTTGGCTTGCATCTCTACCACTGTCACACGGCTCCGCTCAAGCGGCACATCCACAAAGGGCTGTATGGCACATTCATCATTGACCCACCTACCCCACGTACGCCCGCCAAAGAATTTGTGATGATGATGAACGGCTTCGACACAAATTTTGACGGCGAGAACGAAGTGTATGCCGTGAACACCGTCGCCTTTCATTACGCCAAACATCCCATTCAAGTTAAAGTCGGCGAACCCATTCGCGTCTATCTGGTCAATATCACCGAGTTCGATCCGATCAACTCACTTCACCTGCACGCGGCGATGTACAAACTGTATCGCACCGGCACGCGGCTCGATCAATACGAATACACCGACATGGTGACGATGGCGCAGGGCGAGCGGCACGTCTTGGAATTCACACTTGAATATCCGGGCAAGCACATGTTCCACGCGCATCAAAGCGAATTGGCAGAGTTGGGTTGGATGGGGTTCTTTGAGGCGAAGGAGTAACACAATGGAATCAACGCTCAAAAATAAATCGGCGGCGACAGTTTGGATCTGGGCGATCATCCCGCTCATCATCTTGATCGGGCTGATCAGCATTTTCTTTTTCACGAATCCGCTTGCGCTGTTTCAAGCCGAAGGGTTGCCGCCAATTGAAGCGGTGACGATTGAACAGATCGAACTGCGCCCGGGACAATTTATCATCAGCGTATTTAACGGCAGCCCCGACACAATTAAGATCGCTCAAGTGACCGTGGACGATGCGTTTTGGGAATGGCAAGCGGCACCGTCGGCGGAGATACCGCGTCTTGGTAAAACAACGATCACGATCAACTATGGCTGGGTGAGAGGCGAGCCGCACAAGATCACATTGCTCACTTCATCGGGGACGCCGTTTACGAAAGAAGTTGCTATCGCTACCGAAACGCCCAAAGTTGATGCAACACAATTCATCGCTTACGGTTTGCTCGGCGTGTATATCGGCATCATCCCGGTAGCGATTGGCTTAATGTGGTTCCCTACGATGAAACGGATGGGGCGAAAAGGTTTAAGTTTTGTGTTGGCATTGACGATTGGTTTGTTAGTATTTTTATTGATTGATACTTCGCTCGAAGCGATGGAAGTGGCGGGTGATGTTGCCGGAGTCTTTCAGGGTCTGCCGCTTGCCGTTTTTGCGGCGTTGATCTCATGGTTAGCTATCAGCGCGGTGAGCGGCAAACAAAGTGAAGCCGAACGCGACAGCGCCAGCGGACGTTTAAAGTTGGCGACGTTGATCGCCTTGAGCATTGGCTTGCACAACTTGGGTGAAGGTCTGGCTGTTGGCGCGGCGTTTGCTTTGGGTGAAGCCGCGCTCGGATCATTTTTGGTGATCGGCTTCACGTTGCACAATGTGACCGAAGGCATCGGCATAGCCGCGCCGGTCACGCGCGATCAGCCTTCGCTGAAAAATTTTGTTTTGCTCGCCCTCATCTCTGGCGCACCCGCCATCCTCGGCGCGTGGATCGGTGGCTTTGCCTATTCGCCGTTGCTGGCAGTGATCTTTTTGGGAATCGGCGCGGGCGCAATATGGCAAGTGATCGTCGAAGTGGGACGATTGCTAATCCGCGACGCGCAGCGTGAAAACGAATCAGTTGCGAATTGGATCAATGTTTCGGGATTGGCATTGGGGATCGCCTTGATGTATTTCACGGCGTATTTTGTGAAATTTTAAAACGTTTTCGTAGGGGCAGGGCTTGCCCCTGCCCAATGAGGGCGACCGCAAGGGTCGCCCCTACTATTTAATTTGATGGTGTTACAATCTCAGTATGCCAACCAAAACATTTTCCGTTGACGGTATGGATTGCGCCGATTGCGCGCTGAAGATCGAGAAGGGCGTCAGCCAACTCGACGGCGCAAAAAATGTGCGCGTGGATTTCATCACGGGCA
>CAKKQG010000011.1 GCA_919901875.1 Anaerolineales bacterium | reverse complement strand
GTCGGTGGCTGGAGTCTCGACTCCATACATCAGCCCCGAAACGACGCGGATGAGTTGGTTTGTTTATGTGGTGCGCGTTGATCCAAAATATGATCGCAACAAGGTGATGGCGTTGTTGAAAGATCGCGGCGTGCCGACCCGCCCGTATTTTTCGCCGATCCATCTGCAAAAATTTTATCGTGAGCGATTCGGTTACAAGCCGGGCGCGTTCCCCATCACCGAGCAAGTTGCCGAAGAGACGATGGCATTGCCTTTCCACAGTAATTTGAGCGGCGATGAAGTGGAGTATGTATGCAGGCAGTTAGAGGATGTATTGGAGCAGTGCAAACGTTAAAAAACTTCCGAAGTCTCACAGACTTCGGAAGTTTTTTTATTTTCCGTTCTTCGGCATCCCCCACAATTTAAATTTTTCCAAGATTGAACCGCCGACAAATTCGCGCATGATGGAATTGTCGGGGATGGCATTTGGCTCGCACGGTTGAAACCAGTTCAACAAGGACAACATTCGTTTCACTTCAACGTGTTCGGGCGTGTCGGCTTGCACTTGCAACAACAGCGGCTCAACCAGAGTCCGCAGCACCGAGAGTTCGTAGACCAGCGCCGAGTTGAACATCACATCCGCATTTTCTTGAAAGGGGAAGATGTGCAATGTCTCACCGCGCCGCACACTCTCCCATCGGCGCAGGGTGTCAGTGGCGGTATAACCGCGCGTCCGCGCGTCACGCACGATGCGGCGAATCAATCGTGTGTCGGTGGTGCTGACTCGATTATGGCGATCCAAATTCAATTGGGTGAGGGCAGAGATGTAAATGCGAAGCACGCGCTCGCGTTCGATGTTCGGCACAAGTTCGGGGTTGAGCCCGTGGATGCCTTCGCCAATGATCACAACGTCTTTGGACAGGCGCAATGTCTCGCCAGTGCCGCTTGTGCCGGTGATGAAATCGTAATGAGGCAAAGTCACTTCTTTGCCGTTCAGCAGCTCGAGCAAGTTGGAGTTGAAGCGATCCAGATCGAGCGCGCGCACCGACTCGAAATCGTATTCGCCCCTTTCGTCTTTTGGTGTTTTGTCGCGATCCAAAAAGTAATCATCCATTGCCAGAGCAAACGGGTGCAGACCATTGGCGAGCAATTGCACAGCCAGACGTTTTGAAAAAGTAGTTTTACCCGACGAGGAGGGTCCAGCGATTAAGACTAAACGCGAATCGCGATTGCGTGCGACAAGTGAGGCAATATGCGCGATGCGTTGTTCGTGCAACGCTTCGGCAACCAAGATGATCTCGCGGATGCGCCCTTCTTTGATCGCTTCGTTAAGTGAGCCGACATCGCCGATGCCCAGCAGGTCGAGCCATTCGCCATACTCACGGAAAGAAAATAGCAAACGTTGGTGTTCTTCAAGTGGTTGAATCACTGTCGGCAGGCGGCGTTGTGGAAATTGCAAAATGAAACCATCGGGTGTGGACTGCAAGCCGAACCACTTGAGGTAACTTGTGGAGGGGATCATATAGCCGTGAAAGTGATCCACCATTGAGCCTAAACGATAGACAACCAAATAATCTCTTTTGCGTTGAGCGAGCAGTTTCACTTTATCGGTCTCGCCGCGATCTTGAAAGACTTTCACTGCTTCTTTAAGCGGGGTGATTTCTTTGGTGATCGGCAAATTCTGTTCAACCATCTCGCGCATGTGGTCGGCGATGCGTTTTAATTCGGCATCGTTGAAGTTCTCGCGTCCGCGCACTTGGCAAAAGTAGCCGCCCGAGGAAGTGGAATGGTCAATGAAGACATCGGCCTCGGGAAACAAATCGGCGGCTGCCGCAACGAGCAAAAAGGTGAGACTGCGGCGATAGATTCTCATCCCATCTTCACTGCTCGTAGTGATTGGGATGAGATCAGCATCGCGTTTGAGGGCGTAGGTTAATTCGCGCAAGCGGCCATCGAGTAGCGCAGCGACGATGGGGGCGTCAATACTCATTGAGGGATAAGCGGCGCGGGCGAATGTCTCGAGCGTCGTGCCGATGGGCGCGGCGAAAATTTTTCCATCGCTCCATCGCGCTTGCACGGTGGTGCGTTCGGTGGCGGGTTGAACCATGAGGTTGCTCATATAATTGGCAGAGACAAGAAAGCATCGCGCACTCAAGTGTGAATGCCGATGCCTTGATAAATTTGTATGTGGTTGGCGAGAGTATATCACTTTTTGTTGACAGGCTTAAGTGCGTGTGGTATCATCCCGCCCGCTTACGAAAAAGGACCCGTGGTGTAGCGGTTAACATGCGGCCCTGTCAAGGCCGAGATCGCGGGTTCGAATCCCGTCGGGTCCGCAGTTACTTTTAGAGGTTTCTCTTAGGAGAGACAGAAACGCAGAAGTCGGTTGCAACCCTACTAACGCGTTCTCTCGTAGATAGGCTACTTCGATTACGAGTCGAAGTAGCCTTTTT
>CAKKQG010000010.1 GCA_919901875.1 Anaerolineales bacterium | reverse complement strand
TAGCGGTCAGGTGCAGCGCCTTGTTAGCGGCTATTTGACCGGCTTTACACCAAGATCTTTGCATATCTTTTTTGCCAAAATATCTTTGATCTCGGAATGTCTTGGGATCGCAGACCGCTTGTTCAGGGCGGGATTATGCCACCATGAATGTTTACCGCCTTCCCTCAAAAGATCACATCCTTGGCTGCGCAGGTATTTGAGAAGTTCATTTCTCTTCATACTATGGCAATTTTTTCTTCCTTGTAATCGCTACCAGCGGCGGTCAGCGCATCCTGGCGGTTAAATTCCAAAGCCTCCCTCAGCGTAACCTCTAATGTCTCTTTTAGTTCCTCATATGTTTTTTCCTGGCAATTCACCCCAGGGACTTCCTCGATCCATCCCACCCACCAATCGTCTTCCTGTTTTACAACAGCGGTATATTCGTTTTTCATGGTCACTATCTCCTTGACTGGATTATAACCCCGATGCTCAGATATGGATTTGGGAAACAGCATTCCGATACATCGTAAATCTCTGCTGCGCGTTTATCGATCATAGATGCTTCGTACTCTCGCGCACCGCCTCACACACCGCGTTCACCTCACCCTCACTCAACTCGGGATACATTGGCAAGCACAACAACTCGCTTGCAAATTTTTCGGTGATGGGCAGGTGCAACGGCGGGTTGTCGGTGTATGCCGGTTGCAAATGGATCGGCACGGGATACAAAATCGCCGCGCCGATTTCTTTTTCGCTCAACTTTTGTTTTAGCTCATCGCGCTTCGGGCAACGAATCGTATATTGGTGATACACGCCCCCTTTGGGCGGAAGTTTTATTCCTAGATCGGCAAAGGCTTCGTCATAAATTTTTGCGATTTTGATTCGTTTAGCGTTATCTTGATCAAGGTAACGGAGTTTGACGCGCAAGATGGCGGCTTGCAGTTCATCTAAACGGGTGTTGCCGCCGTGTACGTTAGAAACATATCTCTGTTCCCAACCGTACATCCTCGCCAATCGCGTGCGGTGCGCGATCTCATCGTCATCGGTTACTACCGCGCCGCCGTCGCCGAGTGCGCCCAAATTTTTTGTGGGATAAAAACTAAACGCCGCCCCATCGCCAAACGATCCGACTCGTTTGCCGTCTATCATCGCGCCGTGCGCTTGGGCGCAATCTTCGATCACAATCGCTTCGCGCTCCTTCGCTAATCGCAAAATTTCTTTCATGCGCGCCGCTTGTCCGTAGAGATGGACGGGAACGATGAACATACCCGGCATCGTTAGCGCGGCGTCAAGTTGCTCAACGTTCATCGTGTAATCGTCGTCGTTGATGTCCACCATGATCGGCTGCCAACCGGCTTCGACGATGGCGGATACCGTGGCTGTTGCGCTCATCGAGACGGTGACACCTTCGCCGCCGCCGAACGGTTTCCCTGCTTGCACGGCGAGCCGGATCGCGTCCGTGCCATTGTTGACTCCGATGCAGTGCTTGACGCCGATGTAGTTGGCGAACTCGGCTTCAAACGCTTCCACTTCGGGACCGAGAATGTACCAGCCCGATTCGTTCACGCGGCGAATGGCTTCGTCAATTTCTTCTTTGTGTGATAAGTAGGAGGCTTTGGGGTTGGCGGTTAATATCATCGAAGGATGAAGGATGAAGGATGAAGGATGAAGGATGAAGGATGAAGGATCACCCCTTCACCTTTTCACCTCTTCATCTGCTACCAATACTCGTTTCTGTTCTGGCGATAATAGTCGAGTGTGCGCTTCAGCCCTTCGGCGAGGTTCACCTTCGGTTGCCAACTTAAGGCTTGCTTGATCTTGGAGTAGTCGCCGTAGTAGTCGCCGATGTCAATCGCTTTTT
>CAKKQG010000009.1 GCA_919901875.1 Anaerolineales bacterium | reverse complement strand
AATGAAAAATGAAAAATGACAAATGACAAATGACAAATGAGACAATGAACAATCAAGATTCATCCATCGGCAATCCGCCATCGGCTATCAGCAATCCGCCATCCGCCATTGGCAATTCGCCATCGGCTATCAGCCATCAGCCATCCGCCATTAGCCATCCGCCATTTACTGTCGAAGCCGCGCTTTATGTTTTGATCGGCGCGGTGGCTTTGGTTTTGCGTTTGGCAAACTTGGGCGAGCCGCCATTGTTGGTGAGCGAAGCGCGCGAAGCCTTAGCCGTCTATCGTTACACGATGAGCATGGGGGCACCGCTCTCCACGTTGAGTCCGGCGTGGTTTGCACTCACATCATTATTTTTTACGTTGTTTGGTTCAAGTGAATTCTGGGCGCGATTCATTCCGGCGATTGCCGGAACAGCGATTGTGTTTGTGCCTCTCGTTTTCCGTAAAGAGATGGGACGACTCGCGGCGTTAGCTGCCTCTGCCCTTTTAGCGATCTCGGCTGTGGCTGTCGCCTCCTCGCGTTTCGCCGACGGCACAACCCTTGCCGCGTTGAGCTTGATGTTGATCGTGATCGGCGTGAAGAAATTTTTGGACGAAGACTCCAAACCCTTCGGGTCTCGCGAAGCGTCCCGTAGCGAAGCGGAGTGGATAAGACCCGAAGGGTTTGGGCGTGGTCTGATCGTCGCCGGAATCGGTTTGGGTTTAGGTCTCGCCGATGGCGCGCGATTTTTCTCCGCGCTGATGGCGATACTGTTCGCTTTTGTGTTTGCTCTCGTCGCCCGACCTTCGCTGTTCACTGATGTTGTGAACATAGTGAAGCGAGTGAGAGAGGATGCAACTCGTTTCTTGATCGCTACAGGTGTGACGTTCCTCGCGCTGTCATCGGCGGCGCTGATGAACCGAGCCGGGCTGAGCGCGGCGGCAGAGGCGCTGCCACTGTGGCTCAACGGTTGGGCGGCGACGTTGGAGTCGCGCCCGGTTGTCCTCATCCCACAAATTTTATTTTTATACGAACCTTTGATTCTCTTTGTCGCCGTATGTGTTTTATACATTGCCTTTGTGTCGGGTTTGTGGCATCGGTGGATCGCTTCGGTGCAAATGATTTTGACTCCGCCGACGGATGATCAACCGGAAGTTATTGAAGGCGCGTTTGCCTTGTCGTGGCGCGGTTGGGCGCAAGTGATGTGCATGGCGGCTATCGGCGCGATGCTATTTGGCATTTTGTATCCGGCGCGCGAATCGAGTGATGCGTTGTGGGTTGTGTTGATCTTGGCGCTGATCGCCGGAAGAGCTCTCGGCGAATTATTTGGCGGCGAGTGGTATGAAGACGAATGGCAGACGGTGGCATCGCAAGCGGCGGTGTTGTTTGTGATGTTCATCTTCGCTTACTTTAATACCAGCGGGTATGCGCGGTCAACCGTGTACGTTGCGAATGGACAATCGTTGCCGTATCTCACTTTGTTGTTGGCGATTGGCGTAATAATCTTAGCGGCGATCATCACCGTGCTGTTCGCGTCGGGGTGGAGCGGGCGGTCGTCGGCGCGCGGGGCGATGATCGCGGCGGGCGTGGTGTTGCTTATTGGATCGTTTAGTTCGATGTGGGGTGTAACCCAATCGCGCGTGAACGATCCGCGCGAGTTGTGGACGACTCTGCCGACGGCGAGCAACGTAAAGTTGATGATGAAAAGCGTAAACGATATTTCGAATCGCACTACGGGTTTTAAGCACGATCTGGAGATTGTCGTGTTGAACGATCCCGCGTGGAATGACCGCGACACTGTGTTGGGTTGGGAGTTGCGCGAGTTCCCCAAAACAAAATTTGTGGATTCGCTCTCACCGCAGATCAACAGTCCGGTGGTCATCGCCGACGCGGTGATCTCCGATCCGACATTAGGTTCGACGTATGTCGGTCAACCATTTGCGATGTGGGGGCGCAAAGGACAAACGCCCTTTGCCTTAGAAGAAGCGATTGATTGGTGGCTGTTCCGCACTGGGCAAGTGGAATACGCGCGTCGTGTGTTGTGGGTGCGGCAGGATGTGCAGCTGTTGAAGAAAGAAGTGAAGTAAAAAGGGAAACGAGGGAAAGAGGGGAAATAAGGAAACAGGGAAATAAAGGAAACAAGGAAGTGGCGGCATCACACGCGAGATGGCTAGGGGTCAGTAAGATGTTGGTTGGCCGATTAGAAAGCCGAGCTCACAATTGACGAATCTGTTTTCAATAAGGTTCAATACGCGATACGCTATATGCGATACGCAATACGCTAATAGGTGACTACTATATGCAAGCAACATTAACCGACAACCGTTCTTCATGGCTCGACAAATCTCTATGGATGGTCTTGGGTCTTAACTGGGAAAAGACTCTGCATATTGTGCTGATCCTCTTCGCAGTATTCACGCGCTTCTACGATCTCGGTTCGCGCGTGATCAGCCACGACGAGAGTCTGCATACGTTTTATGCATTCGAGCTTTATAAAGGCAAAGGCTTCGTGCATACGCCGTTGATGCACGGCACGGTTCACTTCTTTGGCAGCGCGTTGAGCTACGCCCTCTTCGGCGCAAACGATTTCACGGCGCGCATCCCGGCCGCGCTGATGGGCGTGCTTGCCGTTGCCCTCGCCTATCAATTCCGTCGTTGGCTCGGACGGGTCGGCGCGTTGTTGGCGGGTTTGTTTATAGTGATCTCGCCTTATCTTCTTTACTACACACGTTACGTGCGCGAAGATCCGTATACCATTGTCTGGGCGTTGCTCATGGCGCTGTCGTTATTTCATTACATGGAACGGCGCGAGGCGAAGTGGCTTTACATTCAGGTGGCGGCAACCGCGTTGATGTATGCCACGAAAGAAGTGTCGTTCATCTATGTAGCGATCTGGTTGGTCTTCTTGGGATTGATCTACATCAAAGAAATGCTGACAGCTCAATGGGGCATTCCATCACTCAAAGATGTTTTCGCTTGGTCGCTGGCGATGTCGTTGGTGGCGTTGGTGGTGATGGCCGGTTTGTTGATGTGGTCAACGCGCCCGCCGGATGTGCTGCCGCCTACTGCCGATGTGAAGCCGGGGACGGCCGGTGTAACAGTTGGCGGCGTCCCCCTCGATCTGCTGCAGCAGGCGATGGCGATCTCTGGCGGCATCGCCGGATTGTTAGTCGCTGTTGCCGGCATCGTCTGTGTGATCTCATTCAAATGGAAGTTGCGCGATTACGCTTCTATTGGTTTGATGATCGTGCAGCTCACTTTTGTTTTGCCGCAGCTCACTGCCCTCCCGGTTAAATTTTTGCTCAAAGCCGATCCCATTGATTACTCGCCGCAGGGCGTGATGCGTACCGCCACCGTGTTTATTCCGTTGATGATCATTTCGGCGGCGATTGGCTTGGTGTGGAATTGGCGGCGCTGGGCGATCTCTGCCGGAATCTTCTACGGAATTTTTGTGCCGCTCTTTACCACCATGTTCACCAACGGCGGCGGATTCTTTTCGGGCGCGGTAGGGTCGCTTGGTTATTGGCTCGAACAACATGGCGTGCAGCGCGGTAGCCAACCTTGGTATTTTTATTTGTTGGTGCAGACTCCAATTTACGAATTTCTTCCGGCGATTGGTGTGTTGATCGCTGCCGGATTCGGATTGTGGTATTTGCTGCGCCCGCCACAAGGTGATGCCGCCTCGCACGCGGAAACTGTTGATCCAAAATTCCCGGTGCCGCTGTTCTTGGGCTTTTGGACGTTTGTGTCATATATTGCCTATTCGTGGGCGGGCGAGAAGATGCCGTGGCTGCAAGTTCACAACACGAACCCGATGGTGCTGCTCGCCGGTTGGTCGTTCGGAAAAATTGTCGAAGCGATTAACTTTAAAGCGTTCCGCGAAAAATTGGGTTGGGTAGTGGCGATCCTTTCACCGTTGACTCTGTATGCGTTCTTCTATTCGGTGTTTGTTTGGCTAGGCACGAACAAACCATTTCAGGGAAATGATCTGGCGCAATTGCAATCCACGTCGTCGTTCCTTTTCTCTGGACTTGTCGCTGTGGCGGGTGGGGCGGTGTTGTTCTATATCGCCGTGCAAGGTTTGGGCTGGAAACAATTAAGCGTGATCACAGCGACGATGTTCACTGCAGGCTTGACCTTCCTCACCATCCGCGCTTCGTTCTACGCTAACTACGTGAACTACGATTATCAAACCGAGTTCATCAATTACGCTTCGGGCGCGCCCGGAGTTAAAGTGGTGATGGCGCAAGTCGAGGAAATTTCTAAACGCACCACCGATGGACTCGGCGTCCGCGTGGCCTACGATGATGATGTGTCGTGGCCTCTCACTTGGTACATGCGCGATTACACTGGTCAAGTATTTTACGGTGCGCAGCCCACCCGAGAGATATTCGCCGATACGCCGTTGATCATCGCTGGTGGAAAGAACTGGCCCAAGGTCGAGCCGCTGCTGGGTGATCGCTACTACATGTTTGAATACATCCGCATGTGGTGGCCCATGCAGGAATACTTTAATTTAGATTCGACTCGCATGGGCAACGCGCTCAGCGATCCGAAGTATCGTGAAGCCTTGTTTGATATTTGGTTCTATCGAGACTACAAAAAATACGGGCAGCTGACCAACGTAGATTACGCCCTCTCCAAATGGCCTGTCTCGGATCGGATGCGCTTCTACATTCGCAAAGACATCGCGGCGAAGTTGTGGTCAATGGGCGTGGGCCCGACGGCGTTGAAACCGGCGCAAGAAGACCCGTACGTGAAGAACAAACAACAAATGGTCGCCGACGTGGTGTGGGGCGGCAGTGGAACCGGTGAAGGGCAGTTCAACTCGCCGCGCGCGGTGGCGGCCTCACCGTTGGATGGATCGGTTTATGTCGCCGATACGCGCGGCAGCCGCATCCAACAATTTGATCCCAATGGCAAGTTCATTCGCGCTTGGGGCAAGCTCGGCAAGATCGAAGACAACAGCGCGCTGCCCGGCACGTTCAGCGAAATTTGGGGCATCGCCGTTGACAAGCAGGGCAACGTCTTTGCGTCGGATACGTGGAATCATCGCATCCAAAAATTTGGCGCGGACGGAAAATTTATTTCGTCGTGGGGAACATTCGGACTCACCGATGCCGGGCTCGGCGTGAT
The DNA here is from genome assembly GCA_919901875.1 of Anaerolineales bacterium. Taxonomy (GTDB): domain Bacteria; phylum Chloroflexota; class Anaerolineae; order Anaerolineales; family VGOW01; genus VGOW01. The sequence goes on along the minus strand of CAKKQG010000009.1, from coordinate 517 downwards.
GTGGGGACCGCGCGGTGTCGCCGTTGATGCCAGTGGCAACGTCTACGTGGCGGACACAGGCAACAAACGCATTTTGGTTTTCGATAATGACGGCAAACCGATTCGCTCGATTGGATCATCCGGTGTGCTGCAAGGACAGCTTGATGAACCCACAGGTGTTGCCGTTGCCGCCGATGGGCGCGTGTTCGTCGCCGACACTTGGAATCAGCGCGTGCAAGCGTTCTCGCCCGAAGGCGCCTATTTGGGTCAATGGGCGATCAACGGTTGGTTCGGGCAATCGCTCGACAACAAACCGGTCATCACACTGGATCAGCAAGGCAACGTCTACATCAGCGATCCCGAACAGTATCGCATCATCGTCTTCAACGAAGCGGGGCAATTCCAATATATGTTTGGCGATCTCGGCGCAGACTACGAGAAGTTCACATTACCTGTGGGTCTTGCTTTCCACAACGGCGCGTTGTATGTGACTTACGCTGGATCGAATCGTGTGTTGAAGTTCGCGCCGAAGGTGAGT
>CAKKQG010000008.1:9212-12309 GCA_919901875.1 Anaerolineales bacterium | reverse complement strand
AAATCTAACATAATTCTAACTTCGGTTAAAAAACTACGCGCGAGACACAAAGTCATCGCGCGTAGTTTTATTTATGATCCTATTTATTGCTCGTCGCGGCTTACAGCGTCTTCCCAATCACTATCCGCGTAACGCGCCGACCCTACTTCTTTCAAACTCAACCCAATGCGCCGTTTGTCCGGTTCGATCTTGACGATGCGTAAGGTGTACGCTTCGCCTTCCTTCACAACATCTTTCGGATGTCCCACGCGGCTATCGGCAAGTTCCGATACGTGGATCAACCCTTCAATGTCGTCGTTGCCTTTGATGCGAGCGAAGGCGCCGAACTTGGTGATCTTGGTTACCGTGCCTTCAACCAACTGACCGACTTTATACTGTTGAGCGATCTGCGACCACGGATCGAGTTCGAGCCGTTTCATCGAGAGCGCGATGCGGCGGTTCTCGCGATCGACGCTCATCACTTGCACTTTAACTTCCTGACCTACTTTGAGAATCTCTTTCGGATGATCGATCCGTTTCCAAGTCATCTCGGAGAGATGCACCAGACCATCCGCGCCGCCCACATCCACAAACGCGCCAAAGGGCGAGAGCGAGATCACGCGCCCATCGCACACATCGCCTTCTTTAAGTTCCGAAAGCAATCGCTCGCGTTCTGCTTCACGAATCTCTTTCGAGGCCGCGCGTTCAGAGAAGATCAAACGGTTGCGTGATCGATCCACCTCAACCGCTTTCACCATCACCGTCTCGCCGACCATCTTGCCCCATTTTTGTTCAGGGGTTTGTCCTTCGTCGGCGCGTCGTCGGCGCGAGACGCTCATTTGCGATGCCGGCACAAAACCGCGCAAGCTGCCCAGCTTGACGATCAAGCCGCCTTTGTTAAACCCGGCGACTTGTCCTTTATACACGTCTTGCGTTGAGAGTAGATTTTCGGCGGCACGCCAATCGCGCTCTTGTTGTGCGCGCGAGACGGAGAGGATGATATTGCCTCCCTCATCTTCGGGGTTGACGATGTAGACCAACACATCGGTCCCCACTTGCAGCGCGTCACGCGCTTTTGCCTCGAGTTTCTCAAGGTCTTGCAAACCGATCACCCCTTCACTCTTCGCGCCAATATCTACGAAGATGCCCCCGTGAGTCACACTGGTGATTTTACCTTCACGAATTTCTCCCTGAGACAGCTGCTGCATAGCATAGTCTGACTCAAGAAGGCTAGACATCGGATTTGCGTCGTTCTGCTCCGCGTCGCCGATGTTGGATTTACTTTCTGCCATTAATGGAATCGTCTCCGTCCGATTGAGGATGGGCGGATTATAAGTCGGTTTGGATGGATTAGCAACGATGATTTTAAAAGACCGACGCGGTTTGGGAAACCGTGTCGGTCTAACTTTTGACTCAGGTGGCGCCGCCACTTTTCCCGCTCTGATCTTTTTTCTTCCTCTCTTCCTCAAGTATTTCATAAAACGTGCCGAAGTATTGGGCGTATTCCTCGTGTCGCGCGCGCGCCGCCCCCTCTGCTTTGACTCTTTCACGTTGCTCTTTGCGACGATAAATATCTTGTTGCACACCGAGCGGATCAAAGACGTTGAAGAATTTCATCTCGCCGCCCGGACCAGCTTGTATCGTCACCGTGCCGTAATTGAGCAAATACGAAATAAAGTCTGGACGGATGAAAGCGACATTGGCTACCGCATCAAGGTTAGCCGACTTGCGCTGTTCCATGCCAAAGGGTTTGCGCTCAATATCAAAAACTTGAGTCGGCGTGACCATGTAGATGTCGTTCTTCCAATCGAAATACTCGAAACCGATATTCCAAGCCAATGCGCCTAATGGGAAAAGTGACACGACCCAAAAAATGAGTGTGTAATTCAAATCGATCACGGCGAACCATTTCGTAAAGAGATTAATCAAGCTCAACAAAAGCAAAATCAAAATGATCAGCACCCCGCCTAACTGAGCGCCCAGTTCATAAACCAACACGATGGGGTGTTTGTGATAGATGATTGTGTCCCCTTTTTGTTCCTTCACCTGGAATGTGATCTGTTTGCGCCAACCGAAAAATAAATCGGCAGTTGAGGGCTTTTTCTGCGGAGGGGGTGGCGGGGGGGGTGGTGGCGGCGCGGGCGGCTTCTGTATGCCCATCGCCGCTTTGAGCGAAGTCTTGAGCGTGTTGCGCTCGGCAGTTTTTTGCTGGACTCGCGTGCGGTTGATCTGTTCCAATATTAAATCCGAGACGGCTTGAGGGTTGGGGATGTTATGGAATTTGATCGGTCCCGAAAACGTGTTAATCGTTACATCGCCATAACCCAGTTGTCGTCCCCATTCCGTCGTTTGGACTGCTGCGTTTTGCACGACCGGCAACGGCGCTTCAGCGCGACTCTCATACATCAACACGATCTTATCAATGTCAATCACGCGTTGACTGGTGACGATATACCAATCGTTATGGAAGTCCACCCAATTCCAATAAAACCAGCCCGCGCCGCCTAAAATAATTAGCAACGGCGCAATCTGCAAAATTAACCCAACCTGAAAAAAAAACAAGATCAGAGAGAGAATAACACCGCAGATGATCACGCCTGTCGGGTAACCGATCAGTGGGGCTAAAAATATGGGGTGTTGAAGCGTGACAAGATAGACTGTTTCGTTCTCGCGCAGCCACTTGTGGAACTTTTCCTGACGCGCATACTCGCGTGATCGAATCGCCACATCAATCGCCGCTTTGACCGAAGCGTTGCGGAGCATCAAGGCGTTGAATTTATCAACTGAGATGCGCCACAATTTGGTGTCTTTGGTAGCGCGCACAGTGGCGTTGCGCGTAGTATGTTTTGCTAAACCCCTTTCGCCAAAATAATCGGCGTCGTTCAACAAGGCTAAGCGCCGTGGCTTGCTTGTATTAAAGTTGAGAAGGACTTCAACCTGCCCCGAATCAATGGTGTAGAAATAATCCGCTGAATCGTGCTCTTTAAAAATGACGTCGCCCGCCTTGTAGTTCACTTCCTCAAAGTGAGGCGCGATCGCCTTGATGCCCTTGTCGTCCACTTGGGCAAAGACGTGCATCCGTTTCATGATGAGAAATACATCAGCCATAGTTCAGAAA
>CAKKQG010000008.1:0-9112 GCA_919901875.1 Anaerolineales bacterium | reverse complement strand
CCGCACCCGAATCGGAATCGAAGAGTGTTTCCAAGTCTCCGCTTAAGACTTCAACGGTAGTAGCTAAAAAACCGAAACAAGGTAGTAAAGAGGAGTCGGCATCACCTGATCAGAAAGTGGAATCCAAATCATCACAACCTGCTCCCATTTACGATCAACCGATCATCATTGGCGGGCATCAGCCTTGGGTGTTGCCAAAGGCGACTGAGATGTTGGAAGCAGGCACCGAGAGCGGCGCAGACGATGATTATGATCGGCAACGGGCGCACGTCATTGAAGATACGTTGAACTCGTTTGGCGCGCCGGTGCGCGTTGTGGAAATTAATCGGGGTCCCACCATTACACAATTTGGCGTAGAGCCCGATTTTGTGGATGTGCGCGGCAAGAAAACAAAAGTGAAGGTCGGAAAAATTTCTGCGCTGTCGGATGACCTTGCGCTCGCGCTCGCCGCGCCGTCCATTCGTATCGAAGCGCCGGTGCCGGGCAGAGGTTATGTGGGCATTGAAGTCCCTAACACGCAAACGAATCTTGTGTCGTTGCGCGATGTGATGGAGAGCGAAGCCTTCCGCAAGGTCAAGACGACGTTGGGGCTGGCGTTGGGGCAGGATGTGTCGGGGCAAGCGATCTGCGGCGACTTGACGAACATGCCGCACTTGTTGATCGCCGGAACGACGGGTTCGGGCAAATCGGTCTGCGTCAATTCGATCATCTGCGCCTTGCTGATTCAAAACACGCCCGACGATTTAAAGTTTTTGATGGTGGACCCGAAGCGCGTCGAGTTAACCTCATATAATAATATCCCGCATTTGTTGGTGCCGGTGATCGTGGATATGGAGCGCGTGGTGGGGAGTTTGCAATGGGTGACGCGCGAGATGGATGAGCGTTACCGCAAGTTTGCCAAAGCCGGCACGCGCAACATCGTGGATTACAACGCGCGCATCGGCAAAGAGGCGGATAAGAAACTGCCGTATCTGGTTGTCATCATTGACGAGTTGGCAGATTTGATGATGCTCGCGCCGGATGAAACAGAACGAACGATCACTCGTTTGGCGCAGATGGCGCGGGCAACCGGAATTCATTTAATCATTGCCACACAACGCCCGTCTGTTGATGTGGTTACGGGTTTGATCAAAGCCAACTTCCCGGCGCGCATTGCTTTTGCGGTTGCCTCATCTATTGATAGCCGCGTGATTTTGGATCAGCCGGGCGCGGAAAAATTATTGGGGCGCGGCGATATGTTGTTGCAGTCACCGGACACGGGGCAGCCGTTGCGTATGCAGGGCGTGTTCGTCTCGGATGTAGAGATTCAACGTTTGGTGCGTTATTGGAAGGGCGCGCGCGGTATAGATGTAGACTCTGAAGAATCGCCGCAATCGCAAGCGACTCCGTCTGCGCCGATGACTCCGAGCGGAGCGAGTGCGCCGACTCCGATACAAACGCCGATGTGGGAAGAGGATAACGGATCAAAGAGCGAGAGCGAAGATGATCTGTTTGATGAATCGGTGCGGGTGGTGCGCGAGATGCGTAAAGCGTCTATCACGTTATTGCAACGACGCTTGCGAATCGGTTACACCCGCGCGGCGAAGTTGATTGACGAGTTGGAAGAGAAAGGCATTGTGGGTCCGGCGAAGAGCGGGGCGCAGCAGCGCGAGGTGTTGGGTTTAGATATAGACCCGACCAAGCCCGAACCGGCTGAGACGAGTGAGTGGGCGAAGGAAGAAGAGTAGAGATCAGAGATTGGAGATTCACAAACTTCCGAAGTCTGTCAGACTTCGGAAGTTTTGTTTAAAACTCTTTCTACCTCTTTCTCAATCCTCTGTTAAAATGCGCTGACCTAATCTCTAATCTCCAATCTCTAATCATGAATAAATTTTTCTCTTCGCCGCCCTTTCGCGCGGCATTTTCTTTCATCTGCATACTCGTTCTCGCCGCCTGCGCCATTACATCTCCTGACATCAACCCACAACCCGTGTTGCCCACGCGTGTTGCGAATGTGACGGCGTCCTTAGGCAACACAACCGCGCCCAGCACTACGAGCGCACCCAAAGCTACTCAAGCAAGCGCAACTGTTGCGCCAACTCTGTCGCCGACGATCGCCAATACGGCGACGATGACTTTCACGCCGAGCGCAACCACAACCGCCAGTGCGACTCCGACTCGACCCACTTCAACGCCGACGGCAACTTTTACTTCTACTCCGACTCTTACCTCCACCCCGACTCCGGTGCCGGTTGGTTTTGGGTTCATCTCACGCTTGGATCCAAAAGACGCGCCAGCCGGTTCGATTGAAATAGCGAGCTACGATGGGGTGAAGGTTGTGGCTGATTCATTTTCGTTGCGGGTAGACGCCGAATATATTGGCAGTGGCGATTTTGAGGTGGCGGTGAAAAAGCTGGCAGACGGCAAACATCCGATCATCGTGGTGGTGGGTTCTGATCTAACAGCTGCCACGCGCAAGGCGGCGTCCACCTATCCGTTTGTTAAGTTCGTGGGAGTGGATCAACAATCGGATGACACTTCATTAAGCAACTTATCTATTGTGATAAGCCGATCGGATGAAGAGGGTTTTATTGCCGGAATGATCAGCGGCTACCTTACGAAGAGTCGCGTTGTGGCGGTGATGGTGCCGAATAATAATAATTTTGAAGCGAAACGATATACCAATGGTTTCACTCAAGGGGTGCGTTATAGCTGCGGGATTTGCCAAACGATTGTGGTGCAGATTGACGTTGAAAAAGAAAACGGTACCGAGGCAATTACGCGCTTGCAAAGACAGAGGACGGATGTGTTGTTGCCAGCATTGAATCACACCTTGGGCGCGGAAGTAACTAAGCTGGGGGCGACGACAGGTGGTTTGTGGGTGATCGGTTTGGGACGGGATTACGGCGCCACTTTGAATGGTGGTAATCGCGTGGCGATCAGTATCTTGCGTAAGCCCGATGAGGTCATCGTTCAGTTGATCAAAACATTGATGAGCGGCGGTTCAACAAAGGTAGTGACGCTTAGCGCAACCAACAACGGCTTGCGCTTGTCGCCCAAGTTTGCTTCAGAGATCAGCCCGGCGGCGATTCGTTTGATGAAAGATTCGTTTGACTTGTTGGCATCCGGGTTGTTGGATGTGGGCGTTGATTTTGCGACGGGTGATGTGAAGTAATCGTGCTTGTGACAATCGTCAAGTGAAAAGAGGAAATAAGACACGCCAGCGTCACGCTGGCGTGTGTTAATTTAATCGCTACGTTTATCAAGACCTTCAAGGTTTTTGAAACCTTGAAGGTCTCATTGTTATTGAACCGAGTCTTTTAAGTTGTGTCGGATGGCGTAGGCGGCTGCTTCGGCGCGATTGGAGACTCCCAGTTTGGAGAGGATGCTGGAGACATAGTTGCGCACCGTGCCTTCGCCCAGATGAAGCAACTGAGCGATCTCACGATTGGTTCGCCCCTCGGCGACGAGGGCTAACACACGGCGCTCTTGCTCGGTCAGCTTGGAGAAGGCAACCGACTCCATTTGTCGCGCCGCTTTACGCACTTCGGCAAACACACGCTCGGTGATGCTGGGGTCTAAGAGTGAGTCGCCGCGCGCCACCGTTTCAATCGCGCGAATTAAATCTTGCCCGCCTGCTTGTTTGAGGACGTAACCTGCCGCGCCGGCACGGATCGCGGCGAAGAGCATTTCGTCTTCGGCATAGCTGGTGAGTATGATCACTTTGGTTTCGGGCAAACTTTTGCAGATGTCACGGCAGGCGTCAATACCGCTGGCGCCCGGTAAACGAATGTCCAGCACGACGATGTCTGGTTTGTGAGCGGTGGCTTTGGTGAGAGCTTCGGCGGTGTTGGAGGCTTCTGCCACTACCTCCATATCAGGATGGCGATCAATCAAAGCGCGCAAGCCTAGCCGCACTACTTCATGGTCATCTACTAGCATGATTCGTTGTCGTTTCATATACAAAAGTATAACCGCACACAGGCATATTGGGCAAATGTCGTTTGAGCATTGCCGCACTTTGTGTCAGCCGTTGCGTTCTCAAGCTTTCATCATTACAATGTGGAGTAATGATAAACGTTTCTGCGCGCAGCGCGCAAGACTTGGAACGCATGAATAACCAGTTGCACGAGCTGCGCGAAGCCGTCCTGGCGATTTCATCGGATCTCTCTCTGCCCGAGGTGTTGCAGAGAATCGTGATCGCCGCCGCCACGTTAGCCCACGCCAAATATGCCGCACTCGGCGTCCCCCATGAGTCGGGCAAAGCCCTTGCCGAATTTGTGGTGCATGGAATTTCGGAGGACGAGAGAAAACGTATCGCGCATCCGCCGCGAGGCTTGGGTGTGTTGGGCGTGATTATGAGCGAGCAGAAATCGCTGCGGCTGCGCTCGATTGCCGATCATCCCCGTTCCGCCGGTTTTCCGATGGGGCATCCGCCGATGGGAAGTTTTCTGGGTGTGCCGGTTCTCTTCAAAGGTCGCTGTCTTGGCAACCTCTACATCACCAACAAAATTGACGGGGACGAATTCACGCCTGAAGATGAAAACCTGATCGAATGGCTTGCCTCTCACGCGGCAATCGCTATTGAACACGCCCGTCTGTATGAAGAAGTTCAGCGGCTCTCGATTGTCGAGGAGCGTCAACGCATTGGCATGGATCTGCACGACGGCGTGATTCAATCTATTTATGCCGTGGGCTTGCAGATTGAATTTATTCGCGCCCTCATTGAGGATGGCGACAGCAAACAAGCGCACGAGCGACTCGGCGGCGCGATTGAGGCGCTCAACCACACCATACGCGACATCCGCTCTTACATTCTCGATCTGCGCCCGCATCAATTTCAGGGCGACGATCTGGAAGTGGGTGTGCGCCGTTTGGTGGCAGAGTTCAAAGCAAATTCGCTCATCGTCACTGAGCTGGAGATCGATTCGGACGTGTGCCAAGCGGTCTCGCCTGAAGCGCGGCTGGCGATCTTCCAGATCACTCAAGAAGCATTGGCAAATGTTGCTAAACATTCGCACGCCACGCGCGTCAAACTTAATATTTTTTCAAATGGCGAGATGTTGAAGATGTCGGTAGAAGATAACGGCGTAGGATTGCCACACGATGGGGGCGTGCGGCGTATGGGGCATGGTTTAAATAACATGGCACAACGCGCTCGCACGATAGGCGGCGCGCTTGAAGTAAACAGTGAGCAAGGCGCTGGAACGCGAATTGACGTGCGTGTTCCAAAGCTGTGATACAATCTCGCCGCATCCAATCAGGGCGTTGTACCCTTCGCCCGAAAATCCTCTGATGTAGAAAGGGCTTGACTTCAATGAAAGTCTTATTGCTCAAAGATGTATATAAACTGGGTCACGCCGGCGACGTAAAAAAAGTCGCTGACGGTTATGCGCGCAACTATCTCATCCCGCGCTCGCTCGCCACACTCGCTACGGCAGGGTCGCTGGCTCGCGCCGAGAAAGTTCGCGATGCGGCAACCAAACTGCGTGACAAACTGAACACCGAGATGGGCGCGGTCGCCGAAAAACTTGGCGCGCTCACGCTTCACTTCACCGCCAAAGCGGGCGAGACCGGCAAGCTGTATGGTTCGATCACCACGCAGAATATCACCGAAGCGATCAAACGCGAGAGTGGTGTGGAAGTGGATCGCCGCAACATCGGTCATCAACCGTTGCGCGAGCTTGGCACGTATAAAGTGCAAGTGCGCCTCACGGCAGACATCACACCAGCCATTAAAGTGATCGTGCATCGTGAAGGCTCGGAAGTGGAAGCCGAAGAAGTGAAACCCGCCCCCGTGCCTGAAGCAACACCGCAAGCGTAAAACACAAAACACAAACTTCAAACTTCAAACTCCAAACTCCAAACTCCAAATTTGCGATTTGAAGTTTGGAGTTTGCTTTTTAATTTGGAGTTTGCCTTTTAATTTGAGTTTGATTTTTAATCGAATCTCGTCGTAAGGCGGATTACCAATCCGCCCTACCTTGCTTTCTCCGCCATTCTCGTTTAATCTACATCCATGCTCGATTCACTTGGCGCAACACTGCGCGCTGCGCGTGAAGCGCGTGGTTGGACTCTGGAAGAAGCAGAGAAAGCGACACGCATCCGCGCCCGTTATCTTGCCGCGCTCGAAGCGGGGCAGATCGATTCACTTCCCTCGCCAATTCAAGCGCGTGGCTTCTTGCGCAGCTACGCCCAATATCTTGGATTGAATCCGACTCAAGTGCTGAGCCAACTCGATGAAGCTCTCAAGCCTGCGCCGAGTAACCTCTTCTCGCGCTCCGCACGCAAAAAAGAATCCCTCATCCCCGTTTCGCCCTTCGCGCCTTTCTATCGTCTGCGCCGCCTCTTCACGCCCGATGTGGCGATCATCGCTATTGTGATCATCGGGGTGTTGGGTTTGTTCGTCTGGGGCGGGTTCAGGTTGGCGGAATCACTTTTGAATCCGTCGCAGATCACGCCCACGCCGGAAGTGATCGGTCCCAGCCCATCGCCCACGCTCACGCTGATCGCTAACATCACGCCGTCGGGGACACCGTTGCCGCCTGTGGTCAACTTCTCCAACGTGCAGATCGCGCTCAGCATCGAGCAGCGCGCGTTCATCCGTGTGCGCGTGGACGACAAGATTGCCTTTGAGGGTTTGGTGTATCCGAATGAGAGAAAAGAATTTACGGGGCAAGCGCGCGTGGAAGTGACGACCAGCAACGGCGCGGGTGTGCGCGTGTTTTTTAATCAACGCGATCTTGGCACGATGGGTGGGTTCGGTGAAGTGTTGACTCGCGCTTACATTCCATCGGGGATGATCACGCCGACGCCGACAATTACACCGACTCCAACTAGCACGTTGACTCCATCACGCACGCCGCCCGCTACGGTGACGCCGACTCTGACGCAGAGACCATGATACGCAATACGGAATACGCAATACGCTATACGTATTGCGTATTCCGTATTTAATTATTCGGCAACACAAAATCCGCGCCGATGATGATGCGGATGTCTGCGCCGTTAGCCGATTTGCTGCCGGTGATGATATTGGCTTGCGGCAAACGCAATGTGTCGGCAATCCATTTGGCGGTGTAAGGTTTGTTGTTGAGATCGGCAATCGTGGTCGTGGTGTAATTGTTGCGATCCGCATTGCCCACGCTGACGACGTTGATACCCTTCGCACGCAAGTAATCCGCCGCCGTGGCGGCGACCCCCGATTTGTTCGATCCGTTCTGCACTTCCACGCGCGCGCCTTCTTTCAATAAATACTGTGCGGCATCCGGCACGTTGATCAACACCGGTTGAGGCGTGTAAAACATTTTGTCGCGCAGCTCGCGGAACTTCTCGATGTTCAGAATCAAAACTTGCTGCCCGTCGTTGGTAGTATAGAAATCGGCGATGTAGCGTTTGTCAATCACTTCGGTAGTGATCTTGTCGCGCGGAATATCTTTGCCAAGCAACGCCAGACTGACGATCTGCTCGGGTGACATGTCGGTGGTGTAACTTCCGCTCAATGTGGCGATGAACTGCGGAGCCTTGCTGATCAGGGTCGGCAACATATTGGCGCTCACGACTTTATCGCGTATGGCTAAACCGATTTGCTGTTGGCGTTGGGCGCGACCAAAATCATCGCCGGTGTTATGGCGTGTGCGCGCATACTTGAGCGCCGTCTTGCCATCGAGATGTTGTTTGCCTGCGGGCAGAGAAAACGGATCGTAGCCGTAACGCGAATCGGGATATTGCGGATCGTCAATTGCTGTGGGGTTGTCCACGTCCACCCCGCCCATCTGATCGATCAGAGTTTCAAACGCAGTGAAGTTGATTCGCACGTAATAGTTGACTCGGATCCCAAGAGTCGCTTCTACCGTGTCCTTAGCGAGTTTTGCTCCGCCGCCGGGCAAACGATAAGCGTCACCTTTAAAATTCGCCGTCGTGATCTTGTCGCGATCAGGAAAACCGGGGATCGTTACATAGAGATCGCGTGGGATGGATAACACGCCGACGGTGCGCCCCACAGGATCAAGAGTCACGAGCATCATCGAATCGGAGCGATAAGCGGTGTCGGTTTCCCCGGCGCGTTGATCGATCCCCAACAAGAGAATGGTGACTCGATCTGTGCCGTTCCATGCTTTGGCAGTGATCGGTGAAATGGTGGCTTTGGGATTCACGGTGCTGCCGCCAACGACCGTGCCACCTTTGATCACGATATTGCCGTTGGCGGGTGCGTTCCAAGTGGCGACAAAATCTCGCACCGTGCTGAAGATCAAATACGCGGCAATGATCGTAGCGAGGAGAAAGAATCCACCCAGCGCGATCACCGCACCAAGAGATGTCCGTTTATAGCGCGACGTTGCCCGCACGCGATTAGATGAGTTGCGATTGTTGTTCATGATGGCGAAAAATTATAGCAGTGATTGACTTGCCAGATGAAAAAGTGATATAGTGTTGGCGAAGCGGAACGTAAGTCCAAGTGTCGTAGAAGGGTAGTTGATCTACTTTTCCTGACGAAAGTTAGAGCGCACAAACTTGGGAGTTCCGTTTTTGTTTTAAGTCGTTGTCCATCGCTACCCCTCCAACATCTTTTCCCACATTTCAATCTTCCTGCTTAATTCTTTTTCCACATTCGCATACTCCTCGCTCAACTCACGCACCTTTGTTGCCTCACCGCCCGAGCTTTCGATCTCCGTGCCGATCTCAGCCAGACGTTTCTCTAACGATTCGATCATCATCTCGATCTCTTGAACACGTTGCGCGCGTTTGCGTTCCTCTGCTGAAGGTCTTGCCGCCTTCTTCTCTTTGACCCTTTCATCCTTGTTCACCTTTGCACTGCCCACCTCTAACTTCTTCCCTCTATTCCCCGTTCCATTACTTTCCCCTATTTCCTTTGTTTCCCATCCTTCATCACTCTCTCCTCTCTCCTTCATTTCCACATACTCATGATAGTTCCCTCTAAACACTTCCAACTTTCCTTCTTCCAACGACCACACTTGTGTCGCCAGCGCATCAATCAAATACCGATCATGCGAGATTAACAGAATCGTCCCCTCAAAATCTGAGAGAACCGCTTCCAAAATTTCTTGTGATGGAATATCGAGATGATTCGTCGGTTCATCGAGCAGCAAAAAGTTTGCGCCCTCCATTGCGA
>CAKKQG010000007.1 GCA_919901875.1 Anaerolineales bacterium | reverse complement strand
AGTGGTAGACATGAAGGGGATGAAGGGGATGAACGGGCGCACTCATCCCCTTCACTGCATTAATAGCTAATCGCCTGTTGAACCAACGAGTGCCGTTTGAACTTCGACAACTCTACTCGCGTCTTTACGCAGTAACGACCAGGCCACAATGCCGACAAACAACGCGCCGCCAATCGCGGCAATGAACGCGCCCGCGCCCATCAAGACCATCGGCGCAAGCCAGGCAACGCCGGTGACAAAGGCATCATATGTTTTGCGCGGCGCACCGAGATCGCCCGCGCCCAAGAGTCCGAACACCAGACCCATCAAACCGAAGGCGAAGAGATACGGTTGAACCTTCATCGCTTTCTGCCAAGCGGTCTTGCGATTCACTTTGGAGATCATCTGATATGCCAGACCCATGAAGGCTAACGTCACGCCGCCGACGACCACGCTGTGATAATGCGCCGGAGTGCGAAGCGTGCCTTGTCGTGTGGCAGGATGAATGGACAGACCAAAGGCGAACAACGCGGCAGAGAAAGCAAAGGATATTACGCGCGGTTCGTTCCACGGCATACGCTTAAGCCATGCACCCAACGCGCCATCGCGCGTGCGCCAGACCCACAAGAGAAGCAAGGGCCCGAGGAGGATGACGGGCAAACTTAAACCGGTGTCGAGGGCAATGCCCCACATCTTTTGAGTCGGCACAAGGATCGGATCGTAGAGAAAGTATGGAAGCGGTGAGACCAGCGGAAATACGGCGAAGAGCGTGAATAAGAATTTTGCAAACGTCTGATTGATGCGCGGCACACCCAAGAAAACTTCGATGACTGCATACCAAGCCACAACCATCGTCGCCACGCTCACGTATTGCAATGAATGTCCCATACCCCAGAATAACGCTTGATAGTATTCGGCAGGGACGCGCCCATCGGCGCCAATGCCCAAACGCAGAGCGGCGACGCCCAAAGCAACGATGGCGACAAGTGTGGCAAATGCGGCGCAGGCCATTCCGTATGCGGCGAGTGTGAGTGATCGTTTTTGAATCGCGCCAACTAAATATGTCGCCGCCGTGATTCCAATGCCGAGCAGAAATGTTACGAAGCCGACGAAGAAGAGAGGTGTATCAAGCAACGGCACATAATCGGTAGTGACGGCGTCCCCTTGAAAAGTGAAGAGCGGGATCGAGATGATGATCGTGCCGAGAATCGAAACCGCAAAACCGATCCAACTTGCCACACGATTCATCATCACGCCCGATTGTCCGGCGACGTAAGCCCAGACGCTTGAGATAAACGTGAGAAGCCAGATGGTGAGGGCAAAGGTGACGTGCGCGATGAGCATCACTTGAAAGGAGCGCGCCGAAGGAAGCAAGCGCACGCCGGGCGTGCGAGTCATCGCCACCAGAAATGCTAACGTGCCGGCGATGCCGGCCGCCGTGATTGCAAAGAGCAACCAACTATAGAGGAGTTTACGTTGTTGTGAAGAGAACTGAATAGTATCCATAAGTCCACACTCGTTTTGCGTATTCCGTATTGCGTATCACGCAACACGCAATACGGAATACGCGATAAGCCATTCACTATTTGCTATCTGCTGTTAGCGTATCCCCCACGCTTGCGAGAGCGTTACCCAATTTCCGAAATACAGAAAGGCGATCCAGATGAAGAGGAGAAACACCAAAACCATTGTGCCGGGTGCTTCCCAACCGCTATGCTTTTTTTCCATGTCATGCCTCCAAGGGGTTGATCGCTCGCGCTTCACGTTTGGGCATGAAGAGCGACCCAACGCAGATCACGACATACATGATGCCGCCCGTCACCGCCAACAACGTGCCAATACCGGCGAAGGTCAGCATCAAGTTCATCAATGAAGGCAACTGCACCGGGATGATGGCATTGGTGAAGGTCACATCCCAATGACGGCGCGGCGCACCAAACGTGCCAGCCAAAGTCATGGCGATGCTCATCGTTGCCACGCCGATGCCATAGATCCACGGTTGCCAGATCACCATCCGCTTGGCAAACAATGGGCGACGGAAGACGAGCGGGATCACGTAATACGTGAAGCCCATAAAGGCTAAGGTGGTGCCGCCAACCACAGTGGCATGGAAGTGGCCGGTGATGCGCCATGTGTTGTGCGCCAACAGATTCAATTGACCCGCACCCAACACCACGCCGGTCGGTCCACCGATGAAACCGAAGATCGCCATCGAGAGGATGAGCGATACAAAACCCGGTTCTTTCCACGGCGCATTGAGCAGCCAACCGAACAAACCTTTGTTGTAACCTTTGGCGCGCATCGCCGTTTCAATAGCGGCAGGGATCGAATAGGCATGGATCAAACTTCCCAACACCGCCAGATACATGGCATAGCTGGTGTTGAAAAACTTCGTCACCGAGGCCAAACCCGGATCAGTCAACAAGTGATGCATGGAACCCAAGTTGATGAAGAGGATGTAGAAGACGAAGGCGAAGCGCGAGAGCTTCTCGTTCACCGGCTTCGCGCCTACGGTCAGCGTGGCAATCGCATACCAAATAGCAATCATCGCCGAGAGATTCACTTGCTGCGCCGAGTGACCAAAGCCCCAAAACGTCACGCGGTAGAAACCGGGATCCATCGCCGGGATGATGCCGAGCCGCCACAGCAGAGTCGGTATCAAGGCGATTGCGCCACTGGTTAAAGTGAACAGCGCAATGATCGCCGCAGTGAGCAAACCGTAAACCGCGAGCGGCATCGAACCTTGATACCGTCCTTCCTTCTTCGCCACCAAGATCGTGGCGATGAAGATACAACAGACCAAGATCGCGCCAACGGCGAAGAGAATGTAGCCGATGTAAAACAAGGGACTGGCTTCGAGCGGTGGATAGGCACTGAACATCACGTCGGCTTCACCGGCAAGGATGATGTAATTCACCATCACCGCGCCGACGAGCATCAAGGCGTAAGCCACCCAAGCCAGCTTCACGCCGACGAGTCGCGCGTTCAACAAAATACACGCGCCGAAATACAAACCGGCCGCCTCAAAGAACACCATCCAAAAGACGAGCATGTTCATGCCGTGCGCGGTGAGCAAACGATAGAACCAAGGCGCGCTGAGCAAATGCACATCGGGCCAGCGAGTGAGACCGATGAGCAAAGCGTAGGTGCCGCCCAGAGTCAACGCCACAATCGCCGTGACGGCGTTCCAGATGATCAACCGCTCGGCGGCGGCATCCACTTTAAGAGTTGTAACCGGACACACGCGATATTCATTGCGTGAGCCACTAAACACATTGGGAGTAGCAACTGCTGCCATGTATCTCTCCTTTCTATTTCACGACGATCCGCCCGGTCATCAAGTGATGACCGATGCTGCAGAACTCATTGCAGATCAAGCTATACTCGCCTTTGGTGGTCGGAGTAAATTCCACAATGAAATCGTAGCCGGGCAAAATCTGTAGGTTGATGTTGATCGGTTGAAGCGAGAAACCGTGCTGAACGTCAATCGAGGAAATGTGCAGGTTGTATTTCTTGCCCGACTCCAAGATCAGGATCGGAACCCACTGCCATTTTTGGGCAACCAGATAAATCTCGGGGTCGCCCTTAGAATCCACCACCGGCACTTTCGTCGCGCCTTCTTCGCCGACCTTATACTTCGTCACAAAGGCGTCAGCCAGCGTTTTGTATTGCGCTGTCGTCACGCGCCGCGCAACCGTTGGCAAATTTTGCGTGCCGAGGTAATACCAACCGAACAACATGAAGAACATAAATACACACCACACCGCCGCGATGCTCACCCAGAGTTTTTCTTCGCGACCGAGCGGCTTCCACCAATTTCGTTCTGGTGAATAAATCGCCATAGTCTCATCCTTTCCTTATTTGAATACCGGGATCGTCAACACATCCCACACGCCCCACGCCAGATACAACACCCCCGGCACCAGAAAGCCCAGTGCCAAGAGCAGCCAGACGTTGTCGAAGAGTTTAATTCCGACGGGGAGTTGCTCTTCCTGTTTTGCTTTTGATTCTTCAGCCATACACATCCTCCTTCCAAGAATGTAATGAATTTTCAGAAACTCTCTGCGAGTCTCTTGTCCATCTGGACTTACGCGCCTCAATCACGAATGACTCGAATAAACGAATAACACGAATTTTTATTTTGTTTTATTCGTCGTATTCGGAACATTCGTGACATTCGTGATAAAAATTTCCGTGAACTGTGTAAGTCCAGTCCGCGTTATGCACTTAACCAATTGTTCAACGCCACATCGCCGATCATGGCGAGAAATAAGAACAGCAAGTAATAGCTGGAGTATTTATAATTTTTCCAAGCAACGGGGATAGATGGATTGCGAAACAAACGCCACGACGAGATTACAAAACCGATGCCCAACCCCAGCGCGGCGATCAAATAAAAAATACCGAGATCGCGCGTGAAGACCGGCACCAGCGAGATCGCTAACGTCAACACAGTGCCGATGAGGATCGCCCACACCGTTTTCTGCATCCCCGCCACTACCGGCAGCATGGGGATGCCGGCACGGCGATATTCACTTTCTTTACAAATCGCCAGACTCCAAAAGTGAGACGGCGTCCACAAGAAAATAATTCCGGCGAGCGCCCACGCGCCTAAACCAATTGGGGCAACCGCGCCCCACGCCGCCAATAACGGCGCACTCCCTGTCCATCCGCCGATCACGATGTTCCAGGGAGTGCGTCTTTTTAACCACACGGTATAGATCAACACATACACGATCACTGCAATGCCGATATGCAGGGTGACAATTCTTCCGAGCCGCCAACTGAGGGCAAGACCTAAGATGATCATCAATGCCCCAACCACCAACGCGAATAGTGGCGTAATCTTTCCAGACGGGATCGGGCGCAGTTTAGTGCGCCCCATCGCGTCGTCCACATCACGATCAAAGTATTGGTTCAGGGCGGCGGCGCCACCTGCGGCAAGCATCCCCGCCACAAATAGCTGGCTCAAGGCGTTGGCATGTTCACTCGTCCCCTGCCCTGCCACTACCCCTGCCACCATCGCCGTAAAAGTCACCAACCCGATCACGCGCCACTTGATCAACGCCAAGATCACCCCCACCCAATCCTTCAGTTGATTCAAAATATTAACAACGGGTTGCGCTTCGAGCATATAGTGGATGTTCTTATCGGTCACAAGCGACTCCTCAAGGCAATTTGAATGAACTTTGGCAAACA
This sequence comes from Anaerolineales bacterium, assembly GCA_919901875.1. Lineage (GTDB taxonomy): Bacteria > Chloroflexota > Anaerolineae > Anaerolineales > VGOW01 > VGOW01. The sequence continues at coordinate 48 of CAKKQG010000007.1, read as the reverse complement.
TTGTATGCCGCATCACAAACAGGAGATATGATGAGTGTCATATTATGG
>CAKKQG010000006.1 GCA_919901875.1 Anaerolineales bacterium | reverse complement strand
ATGTATAAACTCACCATCCTCTTCCACAAACCCACCACACTCGAAGACGAACAATCCTTTGAAGCCGTTTGGACATTTGACTTTATCCCTTACGTCGAGAAGATGCCCGAACTTAAACGCATCGAAGTCAGCCTCATTCAAGGCACGCCCGATGGCGCGTCGCAGTTTTACAAGATGCACGAATTCTATTTCGAGACTCGCGCCGCAATGGATCGCGCCCTCAACTCGGATGCGGGCATGCGCGCCGGTTATGCCCTGCAAAAATTTCCCAAAGGAAGTTATAAGCTATTCTTCTCGGATGTGATGGAGATGGGGATGCCAATGAACAATGAAACAATGAAGAATGAACAATGAACTCCTCTGATCTTCAACACTTCCTCACCACTCATGCTATCTCCGCCGAGATGGTTTATATGCAGGTTCACACCCCCACTGTTGAGACGGCGGCACAAGCGTTGGGCGTTCATGTTGATCAAGTCATCAAATCCATCGTCTTACTCGCCGACGAGTCGCCTCTGCTTGTCATCGCCAACGGCACTTCGCGCATTGATCTCAAGCGTGTTGCCGATCACTTAAACCTACCGCGCAAAAAAATAAAGATGGCAGACGCCGAAACAGTTTTGAACATTACGGGTTACATCGTCGGCTCGATGCCGCCCTTTGGACACAAAACCGTTTTACGTACGCTGATCGATTCGCGTGTCTTCGATCAAACTTTAATTTATGGTGGTGGCGGCGAGATTAACGCGATGCTAAAGATCGCGCCGATTGAAATTGAGAGGGTGACGAGAGGGGTGAAGGTGGATGTGGTGTAAAATGATCGGCACAGTGATAAGGAGGCTTGTATGGCAACGGTTTCTCCAACGATGATTTCCGCACAACCGAATACGCCAACGGCAATGACCTACGACGAATTCTTATCGTGGTCAGACGGTATTCATGCTGAGTGGATAAAAGGAGAGGTGATAACCTTTATGTCTGTTACGACTGCACATCAACGCATTGTGGCTTTTCTCTTTTGGCTGTTGCAAGCTTTTGCCAATACCGCCAAAATTGGCGAAGTGATGCTGGCTCCTCAACAAATAAAATTACGCGACTCGGGGCGCGAACCTGACATCTTTTTTGTGGCAAAAGAAAACGCCGGGCGTGTGCAAGAAAAGTTTTTTGATGGAGCGCCCGATCTAATCATTGAAGTAATTTCGGATGAAAGCACGAGTCGGGATCGCGTGGATAAGTTTGAAGAGTATGAGGAAGCAGGTGTGCGCGAGTATTGGCTCATTGACCCGCGCCCCAAACGCCAACGCGCCGACTTTTATCAGTTGGGCAAAGATGGCAAATATCGCCCCGTGCCAATTGACGACGATGGTGTCTATCGCTCGCAAGTGTTACAGGGATTTTGGTTCAACGTCAATTGGTTGTGGCAAGAACCGTTGCCCGATCTGCTTCCTACATTTGAAATGATTAGAAGTAAATCGTAGAGATACGTTATGCTACTTCAAAGACACCGAGTGCGCTTCGCGAAACACTCGGTGTCTTGTTTAAGGCGACAAGAATTCCTTCACCACTGGCGCGATCCTTGCACGGTCTGGGATGAGCACGCTCGCGCCTTGCGGGGTCGTCCAACTGATCAGCATCGAGTAATCAATGGCATACGTCTTGATGTTCGCCCGATCAATTTGTTGACCGCTTACGCCGTAGCTGATCAAAGTGGGCAGCGAGAGATCGGTATTAAATGACCCGAGCATGGCGTTATACACTTCGGGGATACGGACAACCGCGTTGACGCTTAATGCTTTATCCCGAATTGCCAACAACACCAACTGCTGACGTTTGATTCGTTCGGTGTCGCTGTCTTGATGCCGCGTGCGGGCGTAACGCAACGCCGTGATGCCGTCCAAATGCTGTTGCCCGGCTTTGACGCTGAAGATCATCGTCTTGTAATCGTCTGTTGGAAATTCGGGATCGTAGATCGCCGTCGGCACGTTGAGATCAATGCCGCCCAGCGCATCCACGACTTTAACAAAGCCTTGAAAGTTGATCACCGCATAATGATCAATCGGGATGCCGAAGTTCAACGTGACGGTATCCATCGCCACCTTTGCGCCGCCGCCTTTGACATTGAACGCTTCGCCGTAAAAATACGCGCTGTTGATTCGATCTTCGGTGACGCCGTAACTTTTTAGATTCGGGATCGCCACCCACACGTCGCGCGGGATCGAGAGCAGTTTCGCCGTCTTGCGATCAAAATCCACGCGGGCGATCATCATGGTGTCGGTGCGCGACGGTGTGTTCAGTTCGTTGGGGCGGGCGTCCGTTCCCATTAAGAGAATCGTCACCACACCCGTTGGCGGCTTCACCGTTGCCGCCGGGATCGGTATAACGGTTTGCAATAGTTCCAACGGCTTGGGTGGAGTCTGATTCGATTCAATCGCTTTCGCGCGCGCATCCGCATAATAAGCGATGAAGATGATCGTCATGCACAAATTGAAGATCACTAACCCGCCCAACACCGAAGCAAAAATTTGCAAACACGAATTAGATCGAGATCGCTTGGGGCGATGTTGCGGGGTGGCTTCGTACGCTTTACCGCGTTGAGTCTCATCCATATTGATTGTTCATTGTTTCATTGATCATTGTTCATTTGCCATTTACTCTGTGTCCATCTAAAATCAATCCGATGCCTCTCGAGTCTGATGTTGCCTATCTTCACATTTCCAACGGCATTCGCCAAAGCGAAACGCTGCCTCACTTCGCCGTCAAGCCCGCGCCCAAAAAGTGTGCGCGGGGTCGTGACCGCGAACTGTTGATGCTCGCCTTCTATCTCAACACGAATGACTTCACCGAGTGGATCGATCTCGCCAGCAAAACTTATTTCGACACGCCCGGCACCGTCACCTCCGCCACGCGCGCGGCGATCAGCGCGGTCAACGCCAAACTGCTCGACCTCAATCGTTGGCCCCCATCAAGCGGCGCGGTCACTGGCGGGATGTGTTGCGCGGTTTTACGCAACAACGATTTCTACATCGCCCACGTCGGTCACGGTCAATCGCTCATCATCCGCTCGCACACCGTCGAGCGCGTTCCCGAAACCGCGCCCGCGCCCATCGGCGCGGGTCCGCACCCTGACATTCAATATTTTTATACCACCATCAGCCCCGCCGATTTTTTAATTCTCTCTGCCTCGATCCCCGAAGGCTGGTCGTCGTTCTCGCATTTCACATCGCTCACGCTCGAATCGGCGATTGCCCGATTGACTCACATGGCGGGCGATGAAGCGAATGCGATGATCGTTCGTTTTGTTGATGAGGGTGCGATGCCGATCAAGACTCGACCTTCGATCACTGCCGCGCCGCTGATCCCTGAACCCAAACCTGAACCGATTCAGGTGATGCCGCCTCCAGTGCGTGAACCATCGCCCGAACCCGCTTCAAGCGAACCATCATCGCTTGAAAACATTATAGCGCGTGTGCGATCTTCACCGATGATGGGCGATCCCGATCCCGATGCGCCAATGCTCGAAGAAGAATCAAAAGTTGAAGAGACAGAGTCCGCGCCCCCTGAGGAAGAAGCCGTAGTGCAGATCGGCGAACACGTCTACGAATTTGAAGAGGATGACGACGAAGAACAGGAAGTCGAAGAGCCGTCGCGCCTTCAATTAATCGTTGATGATTTGAAATTAAAGATTCAAGATTGGTTCGCCGCTCTGCCACTCAATCGTGGCGAGAGCGCGATCAAGAGACGCGGTGCGTTTGTCGGCTCAAAAATCTCGTCGTCAGGCGCGTCGGCCTTGAGCCGCTTGCTGCCCGAAGGTGTGTTGAATCCCGAAACCAAAATTCGCGTCCCCAATTCAACCATGATGGCGATTGCCATCCTTCTGCCGTTGATCGTTGGAGTCGCTGTGGGCGTTGTGTATATTCAACGCGGGCGCAATCAACAATTTAAAGAATATCTGGATGGCGCGAAATTAGAAGCCGGTCTGGCGCGCACCTCGGCCGACCCGATCTCGGCGAAGCCGCATTGGATCACCGCGATAGCTTATCTCGATCAAGCCGATGCGGTCTTCCCCAGCCAACCCGATTCGGCGCAACTGCGTGCCGAAGCGCAACAATCTGTAGATTCAGTGGAAGGCACACAACGACTCAACTTTGAAGTATTGGTGCCGGGCGGGTTCAATTCCACGGCAACGATCACCCAAGTGGTGGTGAATGGCAGTGAAGTCTACGCCCTCGACTCGGCGCATCAAAAAGTGTATCGCGCGATTCTTACAAAATCGAACAAGTACACAATGGATCGCACCTTTGATTGCGCCGCGGGTCCCGTTGGCTCGCTCGTCATCAAACGCATCGTAGACATTGCTTGGCTTGACGTGCCGAATATCGTCAATCAACCGGTGCTACTCGCGGTGGATGAGAACGGTGCGTTGATGTATTGCAAGCCGGATGGCACGCCGCCCCAAGCCTCGCCGCTCATCATGCCTGATTCGGGTTGGAAGAAACCGAAAGCGATTGCGATCTATGCCAATCGTTTGTATGTGTTCGATCCCGGTTCAAACGAAATTTGGCAATATGATCGCCCCAGCGGCGTGTTCTCCGAGCGTCCCAAACATTACTTCGCCGGTCAAACCCCCGATCTCAATAACGCCATTAGCTTCACCATCTCGACCAGCGGCGAAGTGTATATCTTGCGCGGCGATGGGCGCGTGACTCATTGCACGCGTGACCCCGCCACCCTGAACACAAATTGCACGCCTGCTATGACCGTCGCCGATTCGCGCACAGGTCACTCCAGCGGTGATCGACTCGACGATCTCAGAATCCCCGGCGAGATATATTTCGATCCGCCGCCCGAGCCGTCGCTGTATTTGTTGGATCGCGGCACGTCGGCCATCTATCAATTGAGTCTGAAGATGGTATTACAGCGACAATTTAAACCGGCGGCAACCATCGGGGAGGCCGTCACCGCGCTGGCAGTTGGCACTAACAAGGAAGTGTTCGTCGCCGCAGGAGCGAATGTGTATTGGGCGAAGAAACCGTAATCTCTAATCTCCAATCTCGATCTCTTGTGCAGGAGATTAGAGATTGGAGATTCGTCGCTTGACTATAAAGTATGCGAAAGTTAGAATACCGCGCATGAGTCATTGGACTGGTAAATACGTTATTGGTTTGACGGGCAACATTGGCACCGGCAAAAGCGTCATTCGCAAAATGCTGGAACATCTCGGCGCGTTTGGCATTGACGCCGACGGACTCTCGCATCAGGCAACGGCGAAGGGCGGTCCGGCCTACGATCAAGTCGTTCAAGCCTTTGGTGAGTTCGTGGTCGGTGAAGATGGACAAATTGATCGTCAAGCATTAGGCAATATCGTTTTTGCCAACCCCAAAGCCCTCGCCAAACTTGAAGCGATCATTCATCCCATTGTGCGCCAAGCGGTGGACATTCTGTCGAAGCGCGCGACTCAAAAAGTGATCGTCATCGAAGCCATCAAATTACTTGAGGGAGACATCGCTGGATGGTGCGATGCGGTTTGGGTAGTGAATGCCCCCGACGATGTACAAATAGCGCGCTTGATGCAAAAGCGCAAAATGACTTCTGATCAGGCGCGGCAACGTATTCAAGCTCAAAACATTCAGGCAGATAAATTGGCGAAAGCCAACGTAGTGATACAGAACGCGGGATCGTTTGAAGAGGCGTGGGTGCAAGTGCAAGCCGCATGGGCTACGCTCGTCAGCGGCGGCTTCGCCCAGCCAGAGGAGGCGGCAACCACTTTTGTGGCGGCGACACAAGCGGCTACCGTGATCCGATCTCGTACCACGCCAGCCATTTCCGTCCGTCGTGGCAAACCGGCAGACGCCGCCGCCATCGCTACGTTTGTGAATCAAGTAAGCAAACCATCAACACCTCTCACGCGCACCGACATCATGGAAGCGTTCGGGCAAAAAGCGTTTACGCTGGCGCAAGTGAATGGCGCGTTGGGCGCGCTGGCAGGTTGGCGTGTAGATAACTTGGTGACGCGCATTGACGAATTGCATTTGCTGCCCGAGGTCTCGCTTGATTCTGTCCTCAAGCCAATGTTAGAGGCGATTGAATTATCGTCGAGCGAATTACAAAGTGAAGCCTCGTTCATATTTTTGCCGCCAGCGATGAACGCTAGTGCCGCCGCCTTTTCTGCGGTGGGCTATGAACCGATCATGCCCGAGAAGATCAGCATCACCGCCTGGCGCGAAGCGGTGAAAGAATCGCAACCGGCTGGAACAATGTTGCTGTTTAAAAAGTTGCGCGAAGATCGTGTGTTGAGACCGGTGTAAGTTTGCGCTATAATGCAAACACTTCGGGCGGTTAGCTCAGTTGGTTAGAGCATCGCGTTGACATCGCGAAGGTCGTAGGTTCGAGCCCTATACCGCCCACAAGTTAGCCGATAGCAAATGGCTGATAGAAAATAATATAACGCGAAGAACGGGACGAGTAATTGCATTTCATTCCTAACAGGGAGCCGTCGCCTAGACTGGAAGCGATGACAAGCAGTGAGTCAATGAAAACCACCCGCGAGCGTGAATCTGAACTGTAGGGGCGACTCTTGCAGTCGCCCAACACAGTAAGAAGAACGGGTTAGCCCGTTACAGCTTCAAGAGAT
>CAKKQG010000005.1:5152-5426 GCA_919901875.1 Anaerolineales bacterium | reverse complement strand
AATGCCGCATTGACCGACCCGCCAATGGCAAACTCGGCATTACCCGTGCGCCCGCCGATGCCGATGATATTGATGATCGATCCATGACTCGCTTGCAAATGTTTCCACGCCGCGCGCGAACATCGCACTGCGCTGTAAAACTTTAGAGCAAAGCCATCGCCCCAGTCCTCTTCGGTCAATTCTAGAAAGTCGCCGCGCTTGGTTGCGCCCGCGTTGTTTACCAACACATCCAACTGCCCAAAGCGTTCAATGGCGGCGTTGACCACAGTTGCGG
>CAKKQG010000005.1:1616-5142 GCA_919901875.1 Anaerolineales bacterium | reverse complement strand
AAACATTCAGTTTTTAAAGACGCGGCGAGTTCTTCGAGCTTATCGCCTGAGCGGGCGGCTAAGACTAACTTCATCCCTTCGCCTGCCAATGTCTCCGCAATCGCCCGCCCAATTCCGCGACTCGCGCCGGTGATGAGGGCGACTTTATTGGTAAGTTGTAAATCCATAGAATAAATTTGTCTCCAAGAATTGTGCGTGAGAGAAGAATCAAATTGCCTTACTCATATTGATATTCGTCACCTCATACCCCAGCTTTTGATACAACGCGAATGCTTCTTTGTTGAAACCAAAAACGTGCAAACCAATTTTGTTGCATCTCAAGTGCCGTGCTTCAACTTCGGCGGCGTGCATCACTTGCGTGCCATATCCTTTGCGGCGATGCTCCTCATTGATGACGATGTCATAAATGAAAGCATTATCCTTTTCGACGGCGAGCCAGAACCAGCCCAGGCGTTCATCACTTTGTGAATCTTTGACTGAGAATAAATAGTTGTTGGGGGTGGCGAGTCCTTGCGGGAGCAGATCGGCGTAACCTTTGCGTGAGCGTTCCAGCGATTCGGCTTGAGTCCAATTGCCCGCGCGCACTTTGTCGGCGGCGTATTCAGGGATACTGCTCTCTAAAAACGCATCAAACTCTGGTTGCGTCATCGGCAAAAGTTGAATCATATTTACTTTCTCTAAAAACAAAGCGTCATCGAGAATAACGATGACGCGATCTTTTGTGCGGTGGGCAAAGCGGTTGGGGCGGGCTTTGCTGTAGTCGAAACGATATTCGGGCTTCATATCGTCTGAAATTTTATTGCCCGCGTAACACTTGTGTCACCTTTACTTCTCGCGCGTCTACCTCAACGATCAAATCGCCGCCTCTTTGCTCGATGTAATTTTTGGGACCGTAATTGATGCGCCAGCGCAGATCGTTGTCAAAGACTTGAGTGATGGTGATCAGGCTTTGCACAACATCCACGCCTAACTCTTGGGCGCGTTTGTTGGCGGTTGCCATAACTCGCGCTAGTGAAACCGCAATATCGTCTTGAAGCACTTCGGCGGAAAGAACGGTAGCCATTATGAATCTCCTTCGAGAATATCTTGCGCGTCGGCAAGTTCTCGCACTCGTCCTGCAGGGGTGATTAAGAAAATAACTTCTTGCGAAATGACAAACTCGCCTACGTAGTTCACATCTTTTAAATTCGTGTCGTCTCTCACGGCGCGTTTATCTGTTTCGCTTGGTTCTTGTAGATAATCTTCTCCCGTGTTGGGATGTGTATGAAACGAAGCGACAATTACCTCATCACCAATTCTGCAATTGGGATGTGACGGCACGCGAATTGTATCTTGCGTGCCTCTCTGCCAACGACTCACTTGTAAATTTCCATTTGCTGCCTGCGTTATAAATCCCCCTTCTTCATGCCCACCTGAAACTCCGGGCGACGAATCTTGCCATGCTTGTCGAATGGCGGCTTTTACTACAAGATTGTTTAAGATCGTGTTGTGTGGTTGCGCCATTACTTGTGATTATACGCCGAACCAGCAACTCCTAAAACTCCAACAGATATTTCATCGGCATTATCCTTCTCGACGGCGAGCCAGAACCAGCCCACACGTTCATCACTTCGTGAATCTTTGACCGAGAATAAATAGTTGTTGGGGGTAGCGAGTCCTTGCGGGAGAAGATCGGCGTAACCTTTGCGCGAGCGTTCTAACGACTCGGCTTCGTTCCAATTACCCGCCCGCACTTTGTCGGCGGCGTATTCAGGGATACTGCTCTCTAAAAACGCATCAAACTCTGGTTGCGTCATCGGCAAAAGTTGAATCATATTTACTTTCTCTAAAAACAAAGCGTCATCGAGAATAACGATGACGCGATCTTTTGTGCGGTGGGCAAAGCGGTTGGGGCGGGCTTTGCTGTAGTCGAAACGATATTCAGAACGCATGAGAAATTATTCGTTGTATATCCTGTGTGCCTCAGCATAAATACGAAGTGCAGCATTGATCTTCTGCTCGTATTGATCGCCTTGCGCCTTGAACCACGCTAACACTTCGGGATCGAGATGCACGGTGACGGTCACGGGTTTAGCGGGCTTGCGCCATTTGGCGCGGGTAAAGAATTTATCGGTGAGAGGCGGAATATCTGATGTATCAATCTGATCGTCAGTTAATGCGTCAACCTTCTCCCAAATCGTCTTTGAGGTGTTCTTCGAATCGTTTTTGTTCATTCCCGTTATGACTTCTTAGAAATTAAGTCTTGCAAAGTTTTCCGAACACGATCCAACGTTTCTGTTTTCACTCGCCCAAAATTTTGCACAACGATAGATTGTGAAAGCGTGTAAATTTTGTCGGCGCGGATTCGACTTGGGCGTTTGAGCGTGCCTTTTTCCAAATCAGATGAAGTGATTGTGAAACTGTAATCTACCTCTTCGGGATTTGATGTCACGGCAACTACGACAATGTCTCGAGTCTTGCGATTGTAAGCGTTATTGGAGATAACGATGACGGGTCGGCGTTTTTGCGAAGATAGATCAGTGAATGGCACAGGAATAAGAACAATATCACCTTGCTCAAGCATAATTCCAGTCCTCGTCGTCGTAAGGATTATTCCAAAAATCTAAACTGCTTTGAGCCGCCGAAAGCAGATCGTCGAACACATCATTTGCTGCTTCGATTACAAATACAACGATATGCGCGCCTTCGGGAAAGGGAACTTGAAGTTCTACACGTCCATCTTGTTTTACTTTGGCATCGTATTTGAGAGCAGTATGTGGTGTCATGGGAAAACTCCTACAGAAATTATACAGTGCAATCAAAACTCTAGTATCTTCTGCATCTTCTCTCTAATCTTCTCCACACTCGGTATCAGCGCGTTCATCGCTGGCACGCTATACGGTATCGGCACATCGGGGGTCGCCATGCGCTCGATGGGTGCGTCAAGATAGGTGAAGGCTTCGCTGGCGATGACCGAAGTGATCTCGCCCGCGAAGCCGCCAGTGATCGTATCTTCGTGAACGATGAGAACTTTGCCTGTGCGCTTCACTGATTCTAAAACTGCTTCTCTATCCCACGGAATAATTGTGCGTAAATCTAAAATCTCAACACGATTCGTAAACGGTGATGCCGCCTCTACACAGCGATGCACCATCTCGCCCCAAGTGATCACGGTCAACTCATCGCCTTGAGTCACTGTCGCCGCTTTGCCATAAGGCACGCAATAATCATCACCGGGGTAAGGTCGGCGCGCGTCTGCCCCATCGAGCAACACGCGATGCTCTAAAAAGATTGTCGGGTCATCGCCGCGCATGGCAGATCGAATCAATCCCACAGCATCTTCGGCATTACTCGGATAAGCAATGCGCCAGCCGATTAAGTGGGCGAAGATTGCTTCACCGCTTATGCTATGCCACGGGTCACCCGTCTTGCGCGAATAACCAACGGGGATGCGGACGACCATCGGCGCGGCGAATCGATTCGCGGTGCGCCAGCGCGTGGTGCCAATGTCGGTGATCTGTTCGTGGGCCGGGTCGGCGTATTTGCG
>CAKKQG010000005.1:0-1516 GCA_919901875.1 Anaerolineales bacterium | reverse complement strand
CGGCGCGGAATCATTTAACGGAATCTCGACTCCCTCAGCGCGGATGCCGCCATGCTGAGGCGGCGTCCCCATGAAGAACGTGTGGCGCGCGATCTCTTTTGGATCGGGATGGGCGTGAGTCTCCGCCGCAATGGCGGCATCACCGATTTCCTTTTTAATTTGCGCGAGCATCGTGTCCCAATCGGACTCCGTAATTTTCTTGGATCGAATCAAATACTGTTTGAGTCGCGGCACAGGATCGCGCGCGGCTTCCCCTTCGCGTTCCTCTTTCGTTTTGTATTCTTGCGTGTCAATAAATGTGTGACCGAGCAAACGCACCACGCGCAAACGCAATAGACATGCGCCGTTGCCTTCGCGCACATACGTCACTGCTTTGTTGATCGCCTCACTGGCTTCTTTGGGATCCGTGCCATCGGCTTCGATGATTTTTAAATTTTTGAATGAGGCAAGGTTCGCGGCGATGTTGCCTTCGGGTGTTTGCAATGAGGACGGAACGGAGATGCCGTAGTTGTTGTCTTCGATGAAAAAGAGGAAGGGCAAGCGCAACGTGGTGACGATGTTGAGCGCCGCCCAAAAACCGTTGGCGGCAACACTGCCGTCACCGCCGAGCGCAACGGCAATCGCGCCGCGCCACTCAGGTTCGTTGATCGCGCGATACTGAATCGCTTGGGCGTAACCGGCGGCGGGTGTGTATTGCGCGCCGACTGCGCCGGACATGGGCAGGATGACTGCGCCATGACGACGCGGCATGTTGTGCGTGACGCCGACATCGCGCCCATCCGTGGTGCCGCCCATACGCGCCATGCCGCTTGCTAACGCTTCCTCTGCTGTGAGACCGGATGCCAATAGAAACGGACGTGAACGGTAATACACCGTTGCCGCATCACGCGGGTGGTTGAGTGTGTGTGCTAACAACACTTGCGAGAGTTCGTGACCGCCCGCAGAGAATTGATATTTAACTTTGCCTTGTGGCGTGAGTTGTTCGATCTCGAGTCGATCTAACTCGCGCGAGAGAAGAACGGTGTGGGCGATCTTTTTCCAATCGGGTTGAGTCATAGAGATTTTTGATTTGGGATTTCTGATTGCTGATTGAAGAGGGCGAGGTTGTTGATCCAATCAGAAATCAGCAATCATCAATCAGAAATTTTAGGTTACTTCAATTGAGACCGAATCAATGATTCCAACGATAACCGAGATAACGCACCCTTCGGGATTGTTGAGCGCCTGCCGCGCCCCGTTGCCTTCGCGGTTCACCAACACGGTGTCGCCGATTCCGGCTTGAGAATTATCGAGCGCGATGAAGTCGCCCTCATCCCCTTGACCGGCAAGTGTGAGTGGCTGCACAACAAGCAATCCACGATTCTTGAAGTGGGCGTGGCTGATGGTGGTGACTACGGTGCCGACGACTTTGCCGATGATCATAAAGTATCCACAGGTTTCACAGATGAACACAGATTTTGATCTGCGAAAATCTGCGTAATCTGTGGATTATGTATAGAAGGTTTTCCCCTTCTTC
>CAKKQG010000004.1 GCA_919901875.1 Anaerolineales bacterium | reverse complement strand
CGAATCGGCGGCATCACCTTGGAGTCCGTTTCATCCTTCACATCAATCGGCGTGTCGAGTAATTCAAAGATGCGCTCACTGCTCGCCATCGTCGCTTGAAAATGATTGTAGCGTTGCGAGAGATCGCGGATCGGGTTGAAGAAGTGATCGATGTAAAGCGCGAAGGCGACTAAAGTCCCGGCAGTGATCTCGGTGGCGCCGACTCCGCCAAAGATGCCGCCGCCGCGCACGACGGCTAAACCGCCCACCCAGATGACCACACCCAAGGCGATTGCCCCGATGAAATCCACCGACGGAAAAAATACCGAAGAGATCATCGCCGATTCGAGATTCACTTTTAAGTTGTTGCCGTTCACCTCATCGGCGAACGTTTTATAGTTGCGTTCTTCGCGCGAGAACGATTGCACCACGCGCACACCGTTGATATTCTCAGCAAGTACGGCGTTGACCCAACCAATTGCTGAACGCACTTGCCGATAGTTCTCACGGGCGTAGCGGCGAAAAATTTCGGTGGCGATTGCCATGAGCGGCAAGATGCAAAAGGTGATGATGGAGAGTTGCCAATTGAGGATGAACATGGCGATGATGATGCCGCCCGCGTCGAAGATGTCGCGGAAGACGGCGGTGATAGCCCAGACGATCATTTCGCGGATCACGCTGACGTCGTTGACCATGCGCGAGACCAGACGACCCACAGCGTAACGCGAATAGAAACCGAGCGAGAGCGTTTGCAGATGCGCGAAGAGTTGAGTTCGCATATCGTAGATGATGCTTTGCCCGGTGACTGCCATGATCTTGACTCGGAAGTATGTGCCGAGCCAGAACACTAACGCGCTTAATACATAAAGCCCGACTGCCGCGCCGAGCGCGCCCACATCGCGTTTGCTCACGCCTTCGTCGAGCGCAACTTTGATCAAGTAGGGACCGATCACGCTGGCGATAGTGGCGACAGTCATTAACGATAACGCGGCGATGATGGACGACCAATATGGATGCAGGTAGGTGATGAGCCGCCGCGTGATCTGCGGATCGTAGGCTTTGCCAAGAATCGTGTCGTCTTGGTGTTGGGGTTTCACTTGAGTTTGTTTGGGTTGAGTCATAGAAAGCAATGAGCAATGAGCGATGAGCGATGAGTGATGAGCGATGAGTGATGAGTAATGAGTAATGAGCGATGAGTAATGAGCGATGAGTGATGAGTAATGAGCGATGAGTGATGAGCAAAACCATCTGGTTTATGGCTCGCGGCTCACTGCTCACTGCTCACGTCTCACCGCTCGCCGCTCATGGCAGTTACTTCACCGCACTCACTCTCACCGGCTGCGTCTCTAACTTATTCTTCGTATCAGGTCGTTCGGCGTGAATGCGCTCGTGTAATGGAATAGGCTGTTCCTCTTCGGGCGAATCTAAGAACATCATCTCGCGTCTGAACTTCTCTTGATCTTTCAATTGCAAATCGTAAATCTGTCCGTAGAGTCCGCCTTGCTCTAAAAGATCGTCGTGCTTACCGCGCTGCACGATGCGCCCGTGATCGAGAACCAAAATTAAATCGGCGCGCTTCACTGTCGAGAGTCGTTGGGCAATGACGAATGTGGTGCGGTTTTTCATCAACTCGCTTAACGCTTGTTGGATCAGATATTCGGTTTGGGTGTCCACGCTTGAGGTTGCGTCATCGAGAATCAAAATGCGCGGGTTCATCAACAACGCGCGGGCGATGGCGACTCGTTGGCGTTGTCCGCCCGAAAGAGTCACGCCGCGCTCGCCGACCACTGTTTTATATCCTTCGGGGAACGACATGATGAAGTCGTGCGCCCGCGCAGCTTTGGCGGCGGCGATCACTTCTTCTTCAGTAGCGTCGGCGCGACCAAAGGCGATGTTGTCGTGGATGTTCACCGAAAATAATAACGACGTTTGTAACACTAAACCGATCTGCGAGCGCAACGATTTGAGTTCAAGGTCGCGCACGTTGTAATCGTCTACCATCACGCGCCCGCCAGTCACATCGTAAAAGCGCGGGATGAGATTCACTAAACTTGTTTTGCCGCTTCCTGTGGGCCCGATTAACGCGATCACCTCGTTCGGTTTCGCTTCAAAGGAGATTCCATGCAAGGCGCGTTTGCCGCTTTCGTCGCCGCGATAGGCAAATGAAACGGAATCAAAGGTGACGCCGCCACTCAGGGCGGGAGCGGTGACGGCATCCCCTTTCGATCTGATCTCTTCGTCGAGATCGAGAATCTCAAAGATGCGCTGCGCGCCCGCTTCCGCTTCGCTTCCAGCATTCACCACAAAGCCGAGTTGTTGAATCGGCGGGGCGAGCAAAAGCAGATAGGCGTTGAAGGCGACGAGTTCGCCTAACGTGATCGTGCCTTCAATATACATCCGTCCGCCGAACCACAAGATGAGGGCGATAGATGCCATGACCAAAGCGTTCATCGTCGGCAAAAACTTTCCCCACGTCGTGACGATCTGGACGCGGGCGTTGTAGAGAACACGATTGGCTTTGGCGAATTTTTCTTTTTCAAACTCTTCGCGGGCGAAGGCTTTGACCACTTGAATGCCGCTTAAGTTTTCTTGCGTCACCGACGACACCTCGCCCAATGCCTGATCCACTTTCAAGAATCGCGGACCCAACAACGTGCCGAGATAGTAGGTGATGATCATCAGCAAGATGATCGGGATGAGGGCGATCCACGACAGGGCGGCGTTGGCGCTGAACAGCAAAAAGAATGTGCCGCCGAATAACAGCGCAACGTTGATCAACTCAACCGCGCCTTGCCCGATGAAGCGCGAGAGCGAACTCACGTCTTCGGTGCAGCGACTCATCAGTTGCCCTGTTTGCGCTTGATCGTGATAAGCGAACGATAAGCGTTGAATTTTGTCGTACAGTAAATTGCGATAGTCATAACCCGTTTTATGAATCAACCACTCGGAGAGATAACGCTTGCCGAAGTTGAACACCGCGCGAGTGAAGCCGACGCCGATGATGGTTAGACCGGCGTTGATCATCGCGCTCGGATCACGCTGCGTGACTCCCATATCAACCACGTTGCGAATCAAAGCAGGCGTGACGAGTGAGGTGACTGTGACCAACAACAAACAGATGATCAATAGCCAAACTTGATTGCGATAGGGTTGAAGTGAGCGGAAGGTGCGAAGGAGAAGGTTCATAGATGGCGAATAGCAGATGGCGAATAGCGAATGGAAGATGTTGTACGACAGAGCGGGTAATTATAACTGTAACGAAGCGACCTCACGGGTTTTTTAAAAACGCGATCTCCCCACAGTTCAACTGCGGGGAGATCAGAGAGCATTCGTATAGAGCGTTGAATGAATTCAACGCCTGCCAAGTAAAACGCGCTGAAGCGCGTTCTGTCTTAACACGCTTCAGCGTGTTTGCGGTTTCAGCCGCGAATTCATTCGCGGCGTTTGCGGACGAAGCGCAACAAAAAAGCGAAGCCCAAATGAACGGGCTTCGCTTTATATCCAAGATTCTTCAGCGCGAAAAACACGCGCCTCAGATTTACGCCGCAACTGGCGTATTGACCAGCTTCTCAACACGCGCCTTGATCACCGGGAGGGGCGCAGCGCCGACCATCTGGTCAACCACCTTGCCATCGCGCACGAACAACATCGTCGGGATGCCTTGCACGCCATACTTCATTGCCCATTCCGGGTTGTCATCGGTGTTCACTTTGGCAACGATCATCTTGCCGTCATATTCGGCGGCGAGCGATTCTAAGATCGGCGCAACCGCGCGGCACGGTCCACACCACGGCGCCCAGAAATCTACGACCACCGGGGTCTTGGATTGCAAAACAGTTTTCTCAAACGCCGCATCTGTTACATGAATTGGTTCAGCCATTTTAATTTTCTCCTTGCGAATTAATAATCTCATACTCGGTGGTGATCTGCGCCGTGTTCTTCACCGTCGCCGCCACCGAACAATACTTTCCTTCGGACAGTTCAATCGCTTGCTGCACGGCTTTGTCTGTTAAGCCGTCTCCGCCCACGCGGAACTTCATGTGAATCTTGCGAAACGTCCACGGCGGGTCGGCGTCTTGTTCACCGCTTGTAGTGATCTCCAATGACGAGAGCGGCATTCGCTTCTTGTTGAGAATCTCTACCACATCAACCGCAGTGCATGAAGCGAGACCGAGCAACAATAAATCAGAAGGCTTCACGCCAACACCCTCGGAGGGTGAAGAGAGTATCACGGAATGGTTGGTAGAGTCCGTGCCCACGAATTGTTTGCCACTGATCCAACGAACCGTTGTCGCGCCCATGTTATGCCGCCATTTCCACTTCTTCGATTCGATAGCGGCTGTGAAGCTTTGCCGCCTTCTCCAACATTTGATTCACTGAACAGTATTTAGTCAATGAAAGCTCAATCGCTCGCTCGACGGCTTTAGGGTCAATGTTGCGTCCGCGCACTACATATTCTAAATCAATATCCACAAATACTTTGGGATGTTCGCTGGCGCGATAGCCGACTACGTTCACTTCAAACCCGATCACCTCTTGTTGCTTCTTGCGAAGAATTTCGATCACGTCCATCGCTGTGCAGCCGCCCGCCGCCATCGCCACCAATTCCATCGGGCTTGCCGCCTCGGCACCCGAATGGCTGCTCATCTTCATCGAAAAACCTGAGCCGCCTGTCCCCGTGAAGTTTATTTCGTTCCCATCCCACTTCACATTCGCCGTTTTCGTCGGCGTCAAAATTGCTGATTGACTCATTCTCTAATCTCCGATCTCTAAGGCGCCTTGCCCATAAGATTTATCAAATCATCTACCAACTCTTTGCGCGACGACTTATCCGACGCCACATTCATTAAACAATCCGAGGCATACTCGCGCATGAAAATTAAACTCGCGCCTTGCACCGCCGAGCGGATCGCCGCCAACTGCTGCACGATCTCGTGGCAATCACGATCTTCGTCCAACATTTTTTGCACGCCTCGCACCTGTCCCTCGATTCGGCGCAGACGTTTTTGCAAATCTTCTTTGACGTTGCCGCTTTGAACTTTCATAATGACCTCGAGTGATCAGCGCACGGCTGATGAACGATTAACCCGCTCAAGAAAATCTGCCGCCCGATCCGCAGTTGCTCGCGGGGCTGCCGCCACTGCTAAGTTGAGCCGCCACCTTGGATAACTGTTTGCGCGTGCGTTTGCTGTGGCACTTGGGGCATTCCTGTTTGGCGTCAGATTCCGAAAGACGAACTATCTTTTCAAACTCTTCTTGGCAGGCGTTACATTGATATTCGTAAATGGGCATTGCTGTCTGTCCTCGTGATAGGGTATACTGTAGGGGAGTATAGCACCCATTTCAATGCTGTCAAGAGGAGTCTCATGCCAAACGTAGATGTTCAAACCGTGATCTTTATCCTGTTGGGATTGGTCGTTGTCTTTTTTGTGGGACAACGATTCTGGATGAGGCGAAGCGTGGTGGAAGTAAGCGCAAACGAAGCGCAAGAGAAAATTAAAGCGGGCGCGGCATTCATTGATGTGCGCCAGCCCGCCGAATTTCAAAGTGGTCACGCCATCGGCGCGAAATTGATTCCCCTGCACGAACTTTCGGCGCGCGTCAAAGAGATTCCTAAAAACAAAGATGTCGTCATCATTTGCGCTTCTGGCAATCGCAGCGCGACGGCGGCGTATCAGTTGACGAAACTTGGCTACGACAATGTTTTCAGCGTGCGCGGCGGCACCGGCGCGTGGAGAAATGCCGAATTGCCTGTTACGAAATAGAACACGCAATACGCAATACGAAATACGAAATACGTATCACGCATCACGCATCACCCATCCCGTCTCACTTCAAACTCTTCCATGCCACGATCCCGCCCTCAAGACTTGCCACCTCTTTGAATCCGTTCATCAGCAGGTAGGCGGCAACATCGTAGCTGCGGTTGCCGTGCGCGCACTGCGCCACGATCATCCGATCCTTTGGCAGTTCTTCAAGCCGATTCGGAATCTGCATCATCGGGATGTGAGTCGATCCTTCGATCAGACCGTCTACGATTAACTCTCGCGGCTCGCGCACGTCCAACACCAACGGCGGGGTGGGGGAAGCCAGTAATTCTTTCAATTGCTTTGCTGTAATCTCTTTCACTTCGATCTCGTCTGGAAGCATAACGTTCTCCTTTGCCGAAATGCTATCACACCTTAATTAAAAAATCAGGAGCAGGTTTTCGCTGCTCCTGATTTTTTTGTTTTACTTCTTTCCCGAATTCGATCCTGAGTTTGATTTCTTATCATCCGCTTTCTTAGTCTCGGCAGGTTTGGGCGTTGACTCGGGTTTGCGCGTCTCGGCGGGCTTCACTTCGGTAACCTTCGTTTCCACCTTAGCGGGTTCAACCGTCTTCACTTTGTCTTCGCCAAGTTTTGTCGGTTCGGGCGTCTTAATTTTGTTGTCGTCTGTCGAAGACGGCTTGGGCGTTTTGGTCTTATCTTCCGTCTGGGTGGCTTCAGGGGTCTTCGATCCATCTTCCGTCTTCACCGCGCGCGGAGTCTTGAGCCGATCTTCGTGTTCAATCTCGATCCCGTGTTCAATCTCGATTTCAATTTCAATTTCGATCTCGGTCTCGATTGACTTCACAACAATCTTCGCCTTTTGCACTTCGATAGACGACCCGCCCAACTGCGATTCGATGATCTGGATCGTCGTCTTTTGCTTTTCCACTTCCTTGATCACCGAAGCGTTAGGCACGGTGTTCGTTTGCTGTAACAGGTCGCGCGCTTTGCCCGCCGCGCTTACAAAATCATTCAATGACGTTTGCGCGTCATCCTTGCGCCCGGCGTCCAGCAACTTCTCGGTCTCGCTCAAGCGCGCGTTGGCAATTTCCAGTTGCAGCGCAGGGTCGTTGGGCGATGCCGCGAGACGAATGTTTTCGACGGTTTGTTTTACGCCGTAGAGTGCGTCACCGGGCATCGCGTCGTTAGAGGCATACACCGTGCCGCCCATCGCGGCAGAAAAAAGAATGGCTACAGCAATTATGAGGTTCATGGCAGTTCTCCTATTTTTGAATTTTGGTTCTGCTATGTAGAACGAGGAGATGAAGGATGTGTTACAAAGTGGAGGTGGTATCTCTCGTCTGTCCCAATGATGTAACGAATTTGCCGTTTCTTCGTTAAGCCGTCACGGCTTTTTGGTCTCGGTTGGTCTCCGAGTCTCAGTAGGTCTTTGCGTGTTGTCAGGTTTTTTAGTTTCTGTCGGTTCTTTGGTCTCGCTTGGCTTGGGCGTTTGACTCGGTTGAGAAGTCTTCGACGGTTCAACCGTTTTACTCGGTTCGGAAGTTTTCGACGGCTCGGCGGTTTTGCTTGGTTCGGGAGTCCTTGACGGTTCAACCGTTTTGCTCGGTTCGAGAGTCTTCGACGGTTCAACAGTTTTATTTGCTTCGGGTGTTTTGGACGATTCGGAATTTTTATCTTCGCTCTTCGTCGCCGTAGTCGATGCCATTGCGGCTGGAGAAGTCGGCTCTTGAGTTTTTGTCGGCGACGGAATTTGCGGCGCCAGCGTTTGCAGGATCGTTTGCTGTTGTTCGATCTGTTTATCCAATGTTGGATCAGGCGTAGTGATCTGCGCCCGCGCCAATTTCAATTCGTTCTCATAGTCTTTCAGCGATTGACTTGCATTTTCTAACTTCCCCAATTTGATCAAGGCGCGGGCTTCGTTCAACCGCTCGTTGGCAAACTCGATATGCAGCGCGGGGTCATTCGGCGACACTGCCGCGCGCATAGTCTCCACGCCGCGCTTCACCCCATACAACGAATCGCCGGGCAATGAATTGCTTGAGGCAAACACGGTGCCACTGGTGATAACGACGATCAACGCCAGCGCGAGCGCGAACGATAACGCGCCTTGCCGTTGTAGTGGGCGGAGAAGATCGATCAGCCAGAATCGATTCGACTCGCGCGAACTTAATTTTCGCAGCAAGCGCGCGCGCGCCGATTTTTTGAACAACGGTGACGCCGCCACCGTTGGGGCGGCTTGGAGTGTGTGGGCAGCTTTCAACAACCCCTCAAGTTCGGCGCGCTGTTCAGGGTAACGCGCCAAAACATTTTCCAGAGTTGCGCCGCGATTCAACGCCTCTAACGATTCGGCGAGAATGAGTGAGATGTCTTTAGACATGATCGATCTTTCCTGCTAATAAATGTCGTAGCGCGTCAAGCGCGCGATGTTGCAGCACGCGCACGTTGGCTTCACTACGTTCCATGATTTGCGCCGCTTCGGCGTGCGAGAGTCCGTTGATGAATCGCAGCGTCAGCACTTGCTGGTGAGGCGGTTCAAGTTGAGTTAACGCTTGCGCGATCACGGCGGCATCCACGTTGCGTAGAGCGCGGGTTTCGGGATCCGTTTGAGGATCAGAATGTTCTTCGTCGAGTGTGTCAGTCATCTTGTGTGTGCGGTGACGGTCAATCAATAAATTATGGGCGATACGATAGAGCCACGCCGTGAACGGAATCGCCGAAGGTTGATAACGATCCAACGCTTCCCACGCTTTGAGGAAAACGGTCTCGGTTAAATCTTCTGCTTCGCGCTCGTCGCCGACGCGGTAGAAAATGTAACGATAGATCGAATCGAGGTGCATTTCGTAGAGATTGCCAAACGCTTCGCGCTCCCCGGCGATGGCTTGCTGCACGAGTTGCGCGTCATTAGGTTGAGACGGCATGACTTATCCTTTATAACGAATTCGCTGGCAGAATGTTACATCACTTTCAATTTTCTTTTATGCTTTGGCGCATATATAATAGTCGCAATATGGAGAACTCGTTATGGATTTAATCATCGCTCTCATTCTCGGTCTGCTCATAGGTTGGTTGATCGAGTGGATCATTGATTGGTTGTTTTGGCGCAAAGAGGCTGAGCAACCGAAACCTGTGGCGGCTAAACCGCAAGATAATCTCGAAGAAGAATTACTTGCCGAGATCGTAGAACTCCGTCAGAAGCTGGCTCTGGCAAATGGGCAGATCAGCACATTGGGTGTGCTGAGTGATTCAACAAGTGATGGCGATGAAGCGAAACGACTCCGCGACAAACTCGCCGCCGCCGAAGCGATGATCGGTGCGCTCGGTGCACAAGTGGCAAACGCTCAACGTTGGGAGACTCAGTCGAACGCGCTGCAATCGGATATGGAGATGATGGCGGCGCAGTTAAATTCTGCGTCGGCGATCCGCGTTCAACTGGATGCGGCACAAAGTGAGATCACCGGACTCCGCGCGCGCGCCGCCGACTCGGAGATGTGGCGCAACAAAGCGATTGCGGCGGAAGCGGAAGTGAATAAGCTAAAATCCGAATCAAGCAGCGCAGCAGTGGCGGCACCCCCTGCGACATTGCCTACATCCGCTAATGGCAGCGAAGTCATCATCAACGATCTGATCGGCAAGTTAGCGAATGCCGAAGATCGCGCGTCGCGCCTGCCGATTGCCGAAGCGATGATCGCTTCACTCGGCGTGCAATTAGCCGAAGCGCAAGAATGGCGCAAACGTTTTGACGAGTCGGATGCGGCGTTTAATAATTTATGGAAGGAGATGGGGGACGACAAACAGAAGATCATCGAACTTGAAGGCGCACTGAGTCGCGCGCGTGAAGCGGCGAGTGTGGCTTCGGATACGACTGAATTTCAAAAAGAGATCACCCGACTCGAATCGGAACTCGACCAGAGCAAGCGGCGCGTCACTCAGTTGAGCGAATACGAATTTGAATACAACCATCTCAAATCGGAACTGTCAGAGGTCGAACACCAGCGCGTGCGCATCGCCGATCTTGAATCGGAATTGAATCAACTGCGCGCCCGCCCGGCTGAGGTGGAGCGTCCGCATCCGCGCGCGGCAGAATTGGAAGCGGAAGTTTCCCGACTAGGTGCTATCGAAACCGATTACGAGGGGCAGCGCCGACGTATCATGGAACTTGAATCGCAGGTGGAGCGTTTGCGCGCCAAGAAGAAGGCGGATAAAGGTTCAACTAAACGCTTGGCAGAGTTGACGGCAGAAGTGGAACGTTTGCAAAACATTTTGTCGAAGCACAATCAGACGGTGAATGATTACGAAGGGGAGATTGAGGAGTTGCGCGCGCGGAACGTGGAACAAGATCAAGTGTTGGATCAATTGCGTGTGGCACAAACAGAGGACGAGCGACAGTTAGCGGCGATTGAATCTGAAATAGACCGGGCGCGAGTTGAGGCAGAAAAACCGAAGCCAGCGCCTGAACAAGGTCTTAGAATGATCACCGGTATTGGCCCCGTCTATGCCCAACGTTTAAAGGATGCGGGCATTGAGTCGTATGCCGATCTTGCCAAACTTACGCCGCAAGAAGTGCGCGACATTATGAAGGTGCAGAAGTGGCAGCGACTTGACGCAGATTCATGGATCGCTCAAGCGGTTGAACTCTCCGGCGCGCACATTGAGAAGCCGAAGAAAGTGAAGAAAAAGAAATGAGCCGCCGCACGCCCGAACAGATTCGCCTGTTGGATATTGGCAAGGCGGCAATGGCGATCCTTTTGTTGCTGTTGCTAATCTCGTTGATCGTCGTTCGCTTTTTGAGTCCGCGCCCCGCGCCGACCACGCCCACGATCACCGCGACTGTGGTGAATGTGATCACGCCGGCGCAAACGAAGATTGATACGCCCAATATCACCGTGACCGAAACGTTGATGCCGACATCGCCTTCGCCGCCGACTACGACTATCACCCCTTCACCTGTTCCCACGGCAACATTACTCGCAACGCCGACGACTGCTCTAACGAACATTCCACAACCCACAATTACTTTCACACTTGTTCCCACCAACACCGTCGCGCCGACTCGCACACTAGCTCCCACCAACACCGTTGCGCCGACTCTCACTTCAACACCGTTTGCTGTTGGCACAGCCTGCCCGCCTTATGGCGCGCGCGGAATAGATTTGGGCGCGACGTATATCACCGTGTATTGCGATACGCTTTCCAACATCGCCGAGCGCACGGGTGTGAGTCTCAAAGCGTTGATCCAAGCCAACCCTCAGATTCCTGATCCCAATTTAATTTTTTCAGGGAATGTCGTCATCATCCCCACGCCACGAAAATAAACCCACGATCCGTTGTTCTATCCAGAATCTGAGGGTAGGCAGGTAAATACGTAGAAACGTAGACAGGCAAACACAACTCCGTGTTTACCTGTCTACCTGCTACCTGCCTACTTGTTTACCTGTCTACTTCTTTACTTCTTACGGCGCAATAAAACTTTCAAACTGCCACACATCGTCTTCGCTCGGTCTGCGGCGCGGGCTAAATTTTTCAAACGGATCGAATCGATTCTTCAACGGAGTCCAATCCGTTTGCACTGACGGGCAGGGACCCAAATATGGATTTGCCACGCCCAACACTTCGTCGTCGGGAAGATCGTCCGGCACACACAACCCACGTCGCGGATTCTTGATCATCCAGATCGCCG
>CAKKQG010000003.1 GCA_919901875.1 Anaerolineales bacterium | reverse complement strand
AAGTGCGCTCGCAATGACGGATCGGCTGAGCAGTTACCGTTGTTCATTCTTCATTGTTCATTGTTCTACTTCTTCGGCACATAAATCACTTTTGGCTGCACTAACATGCCCACTGGCGCGGGCGGCGATTCGCTTTCGTCAATTATCATCGTTTTCACATAATTCGCGCTCAACAAACTTTGCAACTCAGTGTCTTCGATCTCAAACAACGATTCATCTGAAATGATCATTGAATAATAATGATTCTGAATCCGCTTGACGAAATCATCGGGCAAGGAAGTGGTGCCGCGCGCCCGCCCATACCACAGCGCAGCGATCTGCGCCGAAGGTTGCTTGCCCGCTAACATCGCGTAATAGGGATGCATCATCACCAGCACTTCGCCATTCGTTGCGGCGATTCGTTTAACGAGTCTATCACCACTCTCGCGCATGGTTGGGGTTGGGATGTAGCGCAGAGGGTTGTATGCGCCTAAGATAAATTGGAGGATGACCGCCGACGCAATGAATGCCGTTCGTAGGGGCGAAGCATGCTTCGCCCCTACGAAGAAAACCATCGGCGACAAACACAAGAAGGCATAGACCGGCATCAAATTATTCACGTTGCCCCCTACCGATGATCGCCCGACTCCGCTCACGATGAAGGCGGCAAAGATGGCGACGAGCCAATGTGCGGGCGATTGAAATCGCGGCAACACAAAGCGAAGTCCACCTACGTGGACTTCACTCAGAGCGATGATCAACATCAGGCTTAACCCGCCTATACCCCACAACACATCCACAAAGACATAGTTGATCACGCGCCCCAATTCTATAGGGTCGCCGCCAGCGATGGTGAAAGTGTGATACCAAAACCAACCATCGGTCATCGCGTTCAAAATTAAGATCGTGATCCCTACCAACGCACCGAAGGGAATCACGAACCAGCACACGCGCCAACGAATGTTGAAGAACAGATATAACGCTAACGCACCCGCAAAGACGACGGCGGTTTGTTTAGTGAAGAAGGCAAGGGTCATCACGGCGGCAGCCGCAAGGAGTCGCGGAGCCGATTGCGCCCGCAAGCCGATCATCATGCCGATCATCAGCAACATGACGAACAGCGAATCGACTCGCGCCAACTCATACCAAAATCCCGTAATGCGGTAGCCGCCCAAGAACAAAGCCGCACAGGCGAAGCCGATCCATTTTTCTTGAGTCTCACGTTGAGCGATCACAAAAATTAAAATTGCGGTGATGAGCGTTGCACCAAACGAGAGCAAACGCATTGGCACAAAACTCGCGCCCATCACTTTGATCAACATCCCGCCGATGAACGAGTAAAGCGGCATGTAGACGTGCGGCATGAACTCGGCGTTGGGCGCAACGAAGACGGGTTGACCGTCGGCGATGCGAATGGATTGCATCAACATACTGTCTTCGATGAAATCGAGATCGTAAGGATAAAAAACGCGAGGGAGGGACGTGATGAGGTAGAGGACGATGAAGAGGGATGAGGTGAGGCGAGCAAGGGAAATAAAAGGAACAAAGGAAATAAGGGAAAGGCGGCGCATGAGGTGGAGATTAGACGCTTCGCGTGGAAGTTGGAGGGCGGCGCTCCCATGCGAACAAAATTATTAAGACAAAAATAATTCCGCCCCACGCGCCGACGCGCTTGTAGCTCTCAACGGGATCGGGTTCGATCAAGATGGAAGACAAACGCACATCGGCGACACCTGTAGTTTTAATATCGAGGAGAAGAGGGAAGCGCCACTTATCGTAATACGGATTGAAAAATGGAATCGCAATATCCACTTTGCCTTCGGGTTTCACTTCGCCATAACCCAATGAGAATCCTGTTTCGCTGGCGAACACATCAAAGATCAACGCCGAGCGAGACGCATCGCGCACATTGGTGAACTGCGCTTGGGCGTAAAGTTTATACCAACCCACCGAGAGATCGATGATGGGTTTGCTTTGATGCAGATACCCTACTTGACCGGCGCGAGCGATCCACTCATCGCCTTGAGACGGGAATTCAAAATAGCGCGTGCCAAGCGCCGGAAGATATTGGCGCAGTTGTTGGCGAGTCGCTTCTTCGTAAAACTTCACAGGCGAATCGTATAGCGCCAGATACGGATTAAGAAAAATGGTGTAGGTGTTGATCGCGCTGAAGGTGATGAGCGCGGCAGAGATCGGCAGCAAAAAAATTAAGCGGACGCGGGCAAAGGCGGCGGCAGCAGCGGCGCTGAGAAGTGGGATGGCGACGATCAAAAATTTTGCCGTGATCTCAAAGGCGATAAAAAATCCGCCCCAGGCTGAAGCGAGAATCCAGATCAACACCAACGGGGCGATCAAGGTGACGCCGTCTCGCCCGCGCAGCCGATAGAGGTGCGGCAGACCGATGAGGGCGACGATGAGCGACGGCGCGTAGACGAGCAAGCCGCGTTGTTGATCGAACCACCAGGCGATAAGCCCACGCGTGATCTGCTGCGCTTGCGAATTGCTGAAGCCGCCGCTGACGGCATCGCCGCCCGGAGTCAAACCTTTGAAGAGAACGACGTTGAGAAGAATGTAGAGCGCGAGTGAAGCGAGTGATGAAACTACGACGATCACGATTCGGCGATCTCGGAAATGTTTAACGATGAGCAACGCCAGAAGCAAGAGAACGATGGGGGCGTAACGTGCCGAGAGCCAAGTGAGTATGGATAGCGCAACGGCGAGCGTAATGATATGCGCCAGCGTGAAGCGTGACGGCGCGATCCAATTGGGTGTGCGAAGTATCTGACGCATTGCCCATAAGACGATGAGACCGCCGATGGCTTCGGGATAAATTTGAAACACGTAGATCGTGATCGGCACGGAGAGGATCATGGTCAGCCACGCCAGAGTCGCCGCCCACCATTTGGTTGTGACTTCGTAAGCGAGCAAAAACATTTGCGCGGCGAGCGCCGCGCCGACGAAGGCAAAAAAGATCATCACGCCTTCGCGCTCTTTCCACCAATAGGCGGGCGCAATAAGGAACGGCAAACCGATGTCGTGACTCAAAAAATGTTTGCCGTCGGGTTGGATTTTGGTGTGCATGTCGAGATACGCCAAGATGTAGAACTTGCTGTAATCGGCGTTGAGGTAATTATTTTTGAGATCGAGATCATGATCAACCACAATGCTATGTGCGGCGAGGAGGTAATGCGGCTCGTCACCAGTGATCTTCCACAGCGCCATGACGATGGGGACGAGGCGCAGATAGAGGAAGAGTGTGAGGAGGAAAATGATTGAGGCTTTCACCTCACCCCCCTAGCCCCCCTCTCCTGAATTGAAACCCACAATTCAGGAGAGGGGAAACTCAAAAAGTGCAACATCATCCCAAGCCCAAACGAGATGCCGTTATAAAAATAATACAACCAGTGCATGGCAATTGCGCCGAGCATAAACGTTGCGCTGCGTTGGCGATAAAAAAATTCGTAGAGATGACGATTCATCAACAACAACGACAGCGCGGCGAAGGGGACGCCAACGAGGGCGAGTGGTTGCAGTGTGCTCAAGGCAAAACATAAAAGCATCAAATAGGTGACGGCGACACTGAGGCGATTGTGTGTTTGCAAATTTAGATCGTTGATGAATTCGCGCGAGCGCAAGAGTAGCCGCGTCCAAGGAATGCCGCGCGCGAGGATGTCGGAATGCAGAAGGCTGTAAAGAGTCCACCGCTTGAGATGTTTAACTTGCAACGATTTTTCTAAACGGATGCGATGCCCGCGACTCTTGAGGGCGTAACCTAACTCAATGTCCTCAATGGAGGGCAAGGTGTAACGCGAAGAGAATCCGCCGCATTCCAGAAAAACATCGCGCCGGATCACGCCGCAGCCGCTCCAAAATGTCGAAGCCTCTTCCGCGCCCTGTTGATGCACGTAATGATGAAAAAGATTCTTGTATTGCGAGATGAAGTTGGGATCGCTTGGCGCGTCATCGTAAGACCCAAAGAGCGCGGTGAGAGTCGAATCATTTTCAAAAATTTGCGCGATGCGCGAGAGCGTGTCAACTTTGATCTCTACATCCGAGTCGCAGAAGAAAAGCAGATCGCCTGTGGCATGTTGAGCCGCAAGGTTACGCCCAACGGCGGGACCCGAACCCGGCTTGGGCGTGGTGATTACTCGCGCACCAAAGTCGGCAGCAACGTGAGCGGTGTCGTCCGTCGAGCCATCGTCGGCAACAATCATCTCAAACGGTTGCAGGCGCGAGTCGGCAATCGCACGCAGACATCTTTTTAAAATCCCGCCGCCGTTACGCACAGGGATGATGATCGAAATTCTCATGCGCGCTCCGTCGGATGCCATAGGCGCGGACGATTGAGAAGGGTGATCGCCATCGCGCTCACGGCGATAGCAATGTCGAGGAAGAAAAACGGAATCACGAACGGCAAACGAATCCACATAGCGAGTGAAGCGCGATCATACACCAGCGCGGCGATGATCTGAATGAACGGCAAGGCAAGACTCACAGTGACGCCGCTGATGAGGAGCGGGCGCAGGTCGGTGGGGAAAACGATCAACGCGAGCGCGAGCAAAAGCGCGAGACGATCTAAGTAGCCGAGCGAGAAAATGGCGAGTTCGAGTCGCATGAGAAATGAAAGGCGCGAGTCGCGCAAGAGATCGAAGAGGTGCGTGCGCGCCACATCGTTGAAGCCGCGTCCCCAACGCAAATGTTGGCGAATGAAACCGCGTAGTGTGAACGGCGCTTGATGAAATGAAACTGCGTTTGGAATGAAGCGCGTGATGTATCCGGCGCGGTGCAATGTGAGTGTGAGATCGCTATCCTCAAGGAACGCGCCCGTGCGAAAGCCGCCAACTATATTCAATGCGGCGCGGCGATAACCATTATTCGATCCAAGCAACGCCGGACCGAGATGCAAAATATCTTTGCCACGCATCGTGATCAGTTGATGCACTAGCGACTCGAGGGTGCTGTAATACGCCGATGGACTCGCTAACGCATTCGACGGAATAGTGCGACCACTCACGCCTGC
>CAKKQG010000002.1 GCA_919901875.1 Anaerolineales bacterium | reverse complement strand
CCCACTAACACGGCAATGCTCAACACATCGCCGATGAGATTGAGCGTACCGAAGATGAGATCGGATTTTTCGGCGGTGGAGTAACCGGCAATGAAGCCTTCAAGCAGATCGTTGACGTTGACCAGAAAATAATAGGAGAAGCCAAAAAAGATCAGCGCGTGAAAAAAGGTGAGGATGGGGCGCGATTTTAAAATGGGAATCTGCAAGCCCACTTCGAGAAGCGCCCGGATGGATTGCGGGATGAGTTTGGCGAGATTAGAGATTGGAGATTGGAATGTGGCTCGCCCGCGCCGCACGATGCGGAAGATGTTGAAGAAGCCCCACGCCGTCCACCCGCCAAAGACGGCGATCATGAGGAAGAAGGTGATTTTTTCGGGAAGAGTCAGCATGTGTTCAATTCCAAATTTCAAACTTCAAACTTCAAATTTGAGATTTGAAGTTTGGAGTTTGGAGTTTGAAGTTAGCCCTTGATTTTTTCCGTCAACGCCGGTATCAAATCCAACATATCGCACGTCGCGCCGTAATGCGCCACGTCGAAGATCGGCGCTTTGGCGTCGGTGTTGACGGCGATGATCAATTCTGCGCCGCGCATCCCTTCGAGATGTTCGGGCGCGCCGGAGATTCCGAGTGCGAGATAAATTTTTGGTTTGACAGTGAGTCCGCTCTTACCCACCTGACGAGTCTTCGGCAGCCAACCGGCATCGGTGATCGGGCGTGACGACGACACGGCGCACCCAAGCGCACTTGCCAACTCTTGCGCCAGCTCGATATTTTCTTGTCCGCCAATGCCGCGCCCAATCGAAACTAAAATCGGTTGTTGTGTAATATCCACATCGCCTTTTTCGGGTTCGATCAATTTTATAAATTTCACTTTGAGATCGTTGAGGGGAACGGGAGAGGCGATCTGTTCGACGGATTGGGCAGGCACAAGGGCAGGGGCAAGCCCTGCCCCTACAGGGAACGCACCTGCTAAACAGGAGACGAGGCACGACTCGCCATTCGGGATCGCTTCGGCTTGAATTTTCCCGCCGTAGATTTGCGATGTGGCAACGAGAGTCGATCCTTCAATCGCGAGTCCGTTGACATAAGCGATCAACGGCAACTCGGTTGATACCGACAACCACGCGCCAACATCCATGCCCATTGAGGTGTTGCCGATCATCACCACGCGCGGCGCGCGATCTTTGATCACGGCGGCGAGCGCGCGCGAATACGCTTCGGGGTTGAATTGCGCCAACGCGGGATCATCTACATATAAAACAGAATCCGCGCCGAGAGATTCAGCGAGCGATTTGACCCCGCTGCCCATCAAGATCGCAATCGCTTTGCCGCCGAATTTTTGCGCGAGTTCTTTGGCTTTGCCGATCATTTCAAAAGAGATGTCGGAGACTTTGCCGTTTAGGTGTTCTGCCAAAACTAAAATGTCATTGCCCATAGTGTGATCTCGTATTGCGTGTTGCGTATTCCGTCAGCGTTAGTTACGCACTACGAAATACGCAATACGAATTATTTCAACAGCCCCTTCTCTCGAATCATTCCCACAATCTTCTCCGCCACTTCCGCCGGATCGCCGTCCCACATTTCGGCGTGACCAGCGGATTCGGGTTTGAACATTTTGCGGACATTCGAACCGGAACCAACGGGGTCGCCGCCACTGATATCGTCCACCTTCGCCGTTTTAGCGATCTGCCGAATCTTACTGACGGGCGCGTAACGCGGTGGCTGATGTGCGGCTTGCACGCCGACGACCATCGGCAGCGTCACTTCAAACTCTGCCATCACGCCGCCCGCGTATTCTTTATGCACAACTGCTTTGCCGTCTTTGGCGGCGACGCTGGTGACAACGCCGACGTAAGGCAAACCCAGATGCGCGGCGATCATCGGACCTATTTGTCCATCACGATCATCGGCGGCTTGCACGCCGGTCATCACAATATCGGGCGACATATTTTTGATCGCGTCGGCGATTAATTTTGCTTGCGTGTGCGAATCGGTTCCACGCGGGAAGTCGCCGCTGATCTTGGCAACTTTATCGGCGCCTTTGGCGAGGGCGGTGTGCAAAACGGAATCAAGTTCACCCGTGGTATCCACTCCTATAACGGTGACGGCACTCCGAACAGCATCGCCTGCGCTCTCTTTGGTTAACACCGCTTCTTCAATCGCGTGTTCGTCAAATTCGTTTAACACATATTGCAATGCGTCGTGATCGAGATTCGTGCCATCACTGTTGATCTCAAGTTCGTCGGTGAGGTTGGGGATTTGTTTAATAGGGACGATGATATTCATAGAAATTTCAAACTCCAAATTTCAAACTTCAAACTCCCAATTTGGTTTTTGGAGTTTGGAGTTTGTTTTTGTTTATCCTCGCATTGATTCGTCAAGCAATTCCAAAATATCTTTCACCATCAGCTTGTCATTGCCCGTGCTTTTCGCCGCGTCTTCAAAGCGCGAGACTTCAAACGGGCAACACACGGCTAACACATCCGCGCCGTATTCGGCGGCTTCGCGCACGCGGCGCTCGGAAAGGCGCATGGTGGTGTGTTCTTTGGAAAATGAATCGAGCCACATGCCGCCGCCACCGCCGCCGCAGCAATAACCGTTCTCGCGGCAACGACCCATCTCCACGAGTTCAATGCCGGGGATGGCGCGCAATAATTCGCGCGGCGCTTCGTATTCGCCGTTGTGCCGACCCAGATAACATGGATCGTGGAACGTCACTTTCAAGTTGATCGGTTTCTTCAACAACGGCTTGAGCTTGTCGAGATGTTCGACGAGGAAGCGTGTGTAATGAAAAACTTTAAAATCCGCGCCGAGTTTTGGATATTCATTCTTGAAAGCGTTGAACTCGTGCGGACCGGTGACAACCATTCGATTGAATTCATACTTGCCGAAGGTGGCGATGTTTTCTTCGGCGAGCATTTCAAACAAACCTTTCTCGCCCGCGAGTCGCTGCGAGTCGCCGTCATCTTTTTCTTCGATGCCGAGAATGCCGAAGTCAATGCCCAGGGCGTTGAAGATGCGCGCCGCAGCCGAGGCGGCGTCAATCCCGCGTGGGTGATAAGACGGATACGAGCCGACATACCACAAAATATCTACCGGTCGTTTAAGATCTTTAATAATTGGGACGGGGACGCCGGCTTTCTTGATCCAATCGGCGCGTTTGCGTTGGGGTTGACCGAGTGGGTTGCCGTGCTTTGCCGTGTCTTCAAATGCTTTTTGCAGTTCGGCTGGGACGTAGCCTTCTAACACGGCTTGCTCGCGCACAGCGGGCATGATGTTAATCATGTTCACTTCTTTGGGGCAGACGCGCAAACAATTCATGCACGTTGTGCAAAGCCAGAGATCGGGCGAGGAAAAAAGATCGATGCCCATCTGCGTCTTGCGATGAATCTTGCGCGGCGAGTAATCGCCGACAATATCCACCGGACAGACGGCGGTGCATTTGGCGCAGCCGTAACACCAATTTAGACTCTCGCCGCCGGGGAGTGCGGCAACTTTTTCTAATTTATCAACGTCGTAATCCCAGATCACTCTCTGCTCGAACATCCGATTCCAATGACCGGAGATGTCCATGCCTTCGACGATGAGATGTTCTTTCTCGATGATCTTTCCGGGTTCTATTTTGTCTAAACCGACAGCCATATCTCCTCCATCAAGAGATTAGAGATTGGAGATTCAATCTCTAATCTCCAATCTCTGGTTTCCATACTCCCAACAATCTTCGTGATAATTCCGGCAACTGCGGCACCACTTTGTTGAACTCTTGCGTCATTCTGATTCGCAACGTGGTGTACATGTAAACGGCGTAGACGCAGGAGAGAAAAACATCAATGCCAAACGGGCTATTCTTCACGCCGAAGTTAGAAAATCCGGCGGCTTCACCGGTGGCGCGGACGAAGGCAATCGCCACGCCAACCTTCATATATGTTTCGCCTGCGTCCTTGCCGTGCAAGTCGTAAGCATTCTCAACGACGAGCGGCAGCGCGCCCGTGCCGACTCGCGGGTCCCACATCCAGCGAGTCCACA
>CAKKQG010000001.1 GCA_919901875.1 Anaerolineales bacterium | reverse complement strand
CGCGGCGCATTTTCAAGAGGCGGCATCAACCCAAACGCCGCCTTCATCGGCTGGAAAGTTTTGGGTTCGGCGTGAGTTACGTAGTGGCACAACGCCCCGATCATCGTCGGTGGCGGAAAGGTGAGAGGCGGCAGCCCCGTAAGAAAACGCGCCGCGTTGATCCCTGCAACTAATCCTGAAGCAGCGTTGCCCATATAGCCCTCCACACCGGTGATCTGTCCGGCAAAAAATAAATCGGGGCGTTGGCGACTCTGCATCGTCGGCTCAAGCAGCGTTGGCGAGTTGATGAAAGTGTTGCGGTGCATCTGCCCATAGCGCGCGAACTCGGCGTTGCCCAAACCCGGAATTAAACGGAAGACCCGCTTCTGTTCCGTCCAAGTGAGATTCGTTTGAAAGCCGACGATATTGTAAAGCGATGCCGCCAAATTATCTTGACGCAGTTGCACAACGGCGTAAGCCCATCTGTCCGTGCGCGGATCGGTGAGACCGACGGGGCGCATGGGCCCAAACGCCAACGATTTCTCGCCGCGTGAGGCGATGATCTCAACCGGCAAACATCCCTCAAAAAATTTATCGGGTCCGGCGTTCACGCCGTTTTTGATCGCCTCTTCAAATTCGCGCAGTTGGATGCGCTCGGCGTGCAACAACTCGCGCACAAAATTTTCGTATTCGTCTTTGCTGAAGGGGCAGTTGATGTAATCGCCCTCGTCGTCATCACCTTTGCCATAGCGTGAGGCTTTGAAAGCGATGCTCATATCAATCGAGTCGGCGTTGACGATGGGCGCCAGTGCGTCATAAAAATATAAATGCTCGCTGCCCAACGTCCGCGCAATATCATTCGCCAACGATTCGGATGTAAGCGGTCCACTGGCGATGATGCACGGCTCATCGGGGATGCGCGTCACTTCTTCGCGGATGATCTCAATGTTGGGATGCGATTCGATCCGCGCTGTGACAGACTCGGCAAACTTTTCGCGGTCAACCGCCAACGCGCCGCCTGCCGGCACCGCGCACTCGTCGGCGCAACTTACAATGAGCGAATCCATGATCCGCAATTCGGCTTTGAGCAAACCTGAGGCGCGATCTATTAAATTCGATCCGAGTGAATTGGAGCAAACAAGCTCGGCCAGTTTATCGGTGATGTGCGCTCCGGTATTTTTGCGCGGGCGCATCTCGAACAAGCGCACTTTGATTCCGCGTTGCGCCGCTTGATACGCCGCTTCACTTCCGGCAAGTCCGCCGCCGATAACGAGCAGATGGCTAATGGCTGATGGCATATCGCTAATGGCTGATGGCGTATCGCATCACGCATCACGATTCGCTATCAGCAGCTTGAGCAACCCATACCAACCCACCATCATTCGTTCAATCTTTAATCCCGAATCTTTAATCATCGTTTCGTTATCACGATTCAAATTACATCCACCCGTCACCGTATTCCACAGCGGGTTTAAAAATTCTTGAGTTGAACCAAGCCAATGATGATGACTGCGGACGTGATCGATCAAAAACAATTTTCCGCCCGGCTTTAACACACGGCGAATTTCGGCAAGGGCGATGTGCGGTTGAGGGATGGAACAGAAGACCAACGTGCCAACAACAGAATCAAATGAATGGTTGGGGTGAGGAATCTGTTGAGCGTCGGCGGTTGAAAGAGTGATGCCCGATCGCTTATTGTGGGCTGACCGCGCCCGCGCCGGTTCAATGTCAAACGCCGAGATCGAAGCCTCCGCCGGGTAATGATCAAAATTACTTCCCCAGCCGCAGCCAATTTCCAATGTCCGCCCGCGCACCTCCTCTAATAAGTCCCATCTCCATCCAGTAAATCCCAAAGGGCGTTTTAGTTTTCGCATGAGTGTATTTTATCATCTTGACTGGCATGGTTCTTGCAATTACACTGATCATGCCAATGTTCCTTTCTCAATCCACCGAACAGCGCGCCCAAGCCACTGCCAGCCTTGCCCAAACCATGCGCTTGCTTGAGATGAACACAAGCGAGTTGGAAGATGAGATCACGCGCGAACTGCAAACGAATCCCGCCTTGCAGCAGCTTGATGAAATTCGCTGCCCCGAATGTGGTCGCCGACTCCGCGCCCTGCCCTGCCCGAGCTGTCTCGCCAAACGTCAACTTGATTCTGGTGATTGCCCGATTGTTTTTCTTTCGCCGCGTCTTCCGAATATGCGCGGTGCGGCAGAGGACAGCGATGATTCGCCGATGGCAGAGCGTGTGCCGCAAACCGAAACACTCGCCGAACATTTGCTGAGGCAAGTTGCTTGCGCCACCAACGCCGACGAACAACGTATTGCGATCAACATCTTGGAACGCCTTGATGATCGCGGCTTGTTGTTGGATCATCCGGCCGACATCGCACTAAGTCTGCGTGTCTCGCTGGAGAGCGTGGAGCGCGTCTTGAAACTGATTCAACGGTGTGATCCGGTGGGCGTTGCCACGCGCGATCTTCGTGAGAGTCTGCTAGTGCAAGTGGAAGTGTTGAGTGAAAACGGTGTGACGCATCCTTTAGTGTTGCAAATTATTTCAAACTATTGGGAATATTTAATCAAACGAAATTATGTGGCGATTGCCCGTGGCGCACGGGCATCGTTGGCGGCGGCACAAGAAGCGGCGCTGTTTATTCACCATAACCTCACGCCGTATCCGGGGCGGGCTTGGCAAGATTCGGGGCGCGGAGTTACTCCTCTCGCCCGATCTGTTTTTTACGAGCCTGATATTGTGATGAGCCATAACCCGCGACCGGGTGGACCGCTTTTGGTAGAAGTGTTTAGCGGCATGAGCGGGACGTTGCGCGTTGATCCTGAAATTCGCGCCAGTCTCAATCTGCTTTCGGAAGATGAAAAGTCGAATTGGGCAAATCATATTGATCGCGCTTCATTGCTTACCAAGTGCGTGCAGCAACGCAACAACACCATGAAGCGTTTAGCCGAGATCATGACGATAGAGCAGAAGGCATTTATTCTGGGCAGCGACGCTGATCTTAAACCGCTGACTCGGGCGACGTTGGCGCAGCGATTGGAACTTCACGAATCAACTATCTCGCGCGCAGTTGCCAACAAGTGCGCCGCCCTGCCCAATGGTCGCATGGTGCCGCTCTCGATGTTTTTTGATCGTTCTCTCGCCGTGCGTGACGCAGTGCAAACAATTATCAAAAGTGAACAGCGCACCGCCCCGCTTTCCGACACCAAGATCGCCGAGATGTTGAAACCGCGTGGTTATAAAGTTGCGCGGCGCACGGTGGCGAAGTATCGTCAGATGCTTGGAATTTTACCGGCAAGTTTGCGTGGGCGCGAAGTTTTTCTTTCTTGATTTGTTTGTTGTTTTTGTTTTGAGTTTTTATTGCATACGCGAAACCAAATCGAACCGGACTTACGCACTCTAATCACGAATGACTCGAATATACGAATTTAACGAATAGAGCGATAAAAAGTAACCCAGCCACTCCGTCATTGCGAGCGCACTTTGCGAAGCAATCTCAAGGCGCGACCGAGATTGCTTCGTCGCACAGAACGCTCCTCGCAATGACGCCTGAGCAGTTGCGATTTTAAAAAACATTCGTGATATTCGCCCATTCGAGTCATTCGTGATGAAATCATCTTGTCTTACACACGTAAAACATCACCGCTCGATCTGCTGAACAATTTTCGCGCTCAACAAAACGACGAGCGTTACCGGGACATCGTCGAAGAACTTGTTGACGCGCTCTTTTTAGTTAAACCCATTTCGGGCGCTTTCTTCTATACCAACGACAAAGCGATTGCCTTTAGCGGCTATTCGCGCGCCGAATTCAATACGCTTCATCTTGTAGATATTTTCTCTCCCGACCAATCGGCAGAAATCCTGAAGATCATTTGCAACGTAGAAGCCGGAGTCAATTACTCGTTGCGAAACATTTTGTTCCGCGCCCGCAGTGGCGTTTTGATTCCGGTAGACATACGCCTCAGCAGCTGCACTCGCGGCGACGAGGATTTTGTGATGATCCTCATGCGCGAATATACCCAACGCATCCCCACTCAAAGCCTCAATCGCCATCACGTTTCCATCGCCGCGCTTAGCGAGATGATGGAAGCGTTGCCTCACGCCGTGTCAGACGACTTCATTGAACAAACGCTGGGGGTATCCCGTCAAATGCTCGGCGCGGAGAGCGTCATGCTTTACTGGCGTTCCATAAATCCACCCGGTTTCAACATCGGGCGAGCGATCAACTTCCCCTCAAAATTTCCATCACTCATTGCTGCCGATGATCCCGCCCTGAAATCGGCGGCGTTCAGTTGGCGCTTGGGTGAGCGCCCTGCTTCGGCTCTGGCACGCGCGGCACGCGCCGGAAACTTTGCCGCCCTCCACGCTCACGCCATCTCAGATCGCTCTACGCTGTTGGGATTATTTGTCGTGATGTATACCGAATCAGACAACCAGCCGCCGGATGTCCCGGCGCTGACCGCCGTTGCCGCGCACTATTTTTCCGCCCTGCTGCTTCAACTGCGGCGGGCGCAGACAACTAACGAAACTGAAGCCTACGCCTCTGAAGTGAGCCAACAGCTAGAAGCGATCATGAGTCAAACCAGCGAAGGCATTTTGCGGATCAATGCTATGGGGCGCGTCGTCGATCTTAATTCGGCGGCAGAGACGCTGTTAGGTTTTCATCTCAACGATATGGTGAATGAACCGCTTGAAGATGTGCTGGTCGCTTCGCAGCCCCTCGCCTCACAGCTAATTGAGACCCTTAAACGCGGCGCGCGTTGGGACGGCGTAGAAACCGATCTGATTCGGCGCGATGGGGACAGCCTTGCCGCGTTCATCCGCGCCGCGCCGTTGATGAGTCGCGGCAACACCTTCATCGGTGGGCTGATCGTCATTACGGATCGCCGCCAGCAAAAATTTTTCCAGACACAAAGCGATCATCTGGAACGGCGCGCTTGGCTTGGCGACGTTTCAGCCATCTTCGCCCACGATGTGCGAAACCCGCTTAACGGAATCTCCACCGGGCTTGGTTTGTTCGCCACAAAATTTCTTCCGCCCGATCCGCTTGCCGAGCGCGTGGGCATGATGCAAGCAGAAGTCCTGCGGATCGATCAACTTGTCAATAATGTTTTGCTGGCTGTCAAATCGTCCGAAGCCAACTACCAACAAACGTCCCTCGTTCCATTACTCACGCGGACTCTCATCCGTTGGGCGCCGCGTCTGGCGAAACTCAACATCCAACTTGAAAAAGAGATCGATCCGACTACGCCGCAAGTGATGGCGGATTTAAATCAGATGGATCAGGTCTTCACGAATCTGATCGTCAACGCCGTAGATGCCATTGGCACGAATGGCACGCTATCCATTAAATGCTTCAAGGCAGCGCACGCCCAAACGCCGCGCGGCAATTTTGTTGAATTGATCTTCAGCGATACCGGACACGGCATCCCAATCGAGATACAGCAGCGCATCTTCGATCCATTCATCACCACCAAAGCCGACGGCACCGGGCTCGGTCTGGCTATCACCAAACGCATCGTCAACGCCCACAAGGGTTCGATCTTTGTCGAAAGCTTTTCCGGGATCGGGACGGCGTTTCATATTTTTCTACCCATTGCGGAAAGTAAACAGTAATCAGTAATCAGTAGCGCGCTTACTGATTACTGATCACTGTTCACTATGCACTACTATGCTCACTGTCCTTATCGTTGACGACGAACCCACTCCCCGCTCCTTCATCAAAGAGTTTCTTGCCGATCAAGGATACGCCACGCTCGAAGCGGAGAGCATCGCTTCCGCCCATGCCCAAATTGATCGCGGCGAAGCCGATATTGTTCTGCTCGATGTGATGCTGCCCGACGGCAACGGATTTTTGTTGTTGGAGCGTTTAGCCCAAGAACAACCCGGGCTGCCGGTGATCGTGATGACAAGTTTTGGCGATATTGATATGGCGGTTGAGGCGATGCAAACCGGAGCGCAGGATTTTTTAACCAAGCCGATTCAAATGCCGCGTATGCTCAAAGCATTGAAACGCGCCTCGCAAGGTGTTGCCCTGCGGCGCGAACTCGCCCATTTACGCCAAGCCCGCCGCGCGGAATATGACTGGGTCGTCGGCGACACGCCTGCCATGAAGCGGGTTGCCGAGATCGTTGAACGCGCCGCACCGACTCAGGCAAGCGTGTTGCTCTGCGGCGAGAGCGGCACTGGCAAAGAAGTGATCGCCAATGCCGTCCATCAACTTAGCCCGCGCCGTGATAAACCGTTTATTGCGATCAACTGCGCCGCCCTGCCTGACCAACTTTTGGAAAGCGAACTCTTCGGTCACGAGGCGCAAGCCTTCACCGGCGCAACCAAACGCAAAGAGGGGTTGATCGAAGTGGCAGAAGACGGCACGCTGTTCTTGGATGAGATCGCCAGCATGAAGCCCGACTTGCAAGCAAAGCTCTTAAGGGCAATCGAGGAAAAAGCTATTCGCAGAGTCGGCGGCACCACCTTGATCAAAACGGACGTGAGATTGATCTCCGCATCGAATCGTAATCTGCCCAAGATGATCGAAGCCGGAAACTTCCGCGAAGATTTATATTGGCGCTTGAAAGTGATCACCATTGAACTGCCGCCCCTGCGTGATCGCCGTGAGGACGTCCCCACGCTGGCGGGCGCGTTCATCAAAAAATTTAATAGTGAGATGGGCAAGCACGTCACGTCCATTCATCCGCGCGCGCTTGAAGCGCTGCAGGCCTATCACTGGCCCGGCAACATCCGCCAACTACGCAGCGCCATTGAGAACGGGATGTTGTTTTGCGACGACAGCGAAATTCAGATCGGGCATTTGCCAAACGAAGTCACTCAACCACCAGACTTCCGAAGTCTCTAAGACTTCGGAAGTCTATCGGGTGACATGACCACAGTCATCCGTCTCAAGTCTTGACCTAAAACAGTTCGCAGGGGGCGTTACAGGTGAAGAGAGAATTGATATGGTGTCTCAAAGGAGATTAACCATGAAAACAAAATTCTTTCTCAACCTCGTCACAAGACTTCCGAAGTCGCACAAACCGCGAAAACTTCGGAAGTCTGCACTCGCCTTGATCGTGTTGGGGATTTTATTGAGCGCGTGCGGCGCGGCTGAGTTCGCTAACGCGCCAACGGTGATAGCCTCACCGCCGACCCAAGCCGCCACTGCCGCGAAGGCCTCACCTGCCTCTACGGTGGCACAGCCAACGGCGGCAGCCCCTGATCCAAAAGCCCAGCCCCAAAATCCGAATCAAAACGTCGTGGATGTGTGCGGCAAATTCAATCTCAACACACAGTTGAGTGTGCAAAGCACGAATGCCAAATACGCGACGGCGACTACTTACACATCTAACAAATTTTTCACCACCGGGCAGAGCGCCGACATCGTTCTCTCGGCGATTGATTTTGACAACACGGGTGGCGGGTTGTTGTTCAATCATCCATCGGGCATCGCCAGCGACGGCACACGGTTGTTGTTAGTGGATCGCAACAACAACCGCGTGCTGATTTGGAACACTGCGCCGAGCGGCAACACCGCACCCGATATAGTATTGGGGCAAACAGACTTCACGCACAACAATCCTGGCAAAGAGTTGAACGGCATGAACTGGCCTTCGGCGGTGAGCGTGACAAAAAACAAAGTAGTTGTCGCCGACACCGTAAACCAACGTATTTTAGTTTGGTCGAGCTTCCCTACCCAGAACGGGCAAGCGGCAGACTTCGCCTTCAACTTCCCCGAGCTAGGGACAACACTCAAAGAAAACCTCAATTGGCCCTGGGGTGTGTGGACAGATGGCGAGAAATTAATTGTCGCCAGCACGCAAGGCGCAAGCGGGTTATTGATCTGGAATAAGTTTCCGACGAAAAGTAGTGACGCGCCCGATCTCGTTATAAAGAATCGATTCTTCGGCACGCCGCGTTATATTGCCAGCGATGGCAAGAACATGATGGTATGGGATCACAACGTGAAGATCCAGCCCAAACCCGGCAGCCCCGAATACGACGCCAATACCGTCACATCGCGTGGCACGTTTTATTGGAATACCCTGCCGACCACGCGCGACGGCAAAGAAACTTTTGTGAATACTGACCGCACTTTCGTCGGCGGCACGTTCACCAGTGACGGTAAATTTTTAGCAGTGGGCGACGGTTTTGCCATTTGGAATTCGTTCCCCAAGTCGCTCGACCAAAAACCAGATGTGGATGTAAAAACCAGCGGCGTGCGTATCGGCGACTCGCTTGGTGTGGCAGTGGCAGGCGGGCGCGTTTATATCGTTGAGGGTAATGCTAACAAAATTATTGTTTATAACTTAGTGCCTACACGTAGCGATCAGAAACATGATTTCGTGATCGGCGCGAGCGAGTTGTGTGTGAACACGCTCGAGCAAAACTTCATCATCACCAACCCGCGCTCAGCCTCGAATGGCAAGAGTCTGTTTGTCATCTCCGATTTTGATCGCAAGCTCTACGTGTGGAAGTCGTTGCCCAACCAGAGCAACGCCTATCCCGATTTTGTATACACGATGCCTCAGCCGGGCAACGTAGGTAGCCTCACGCTGTGGAAAGAAACGTTAATCGTCGGCGGCGAAAACATCTTTGTGTGGAAAAAATTACCGCTCAATGGCGAGAAACCCGATCTCACAATCAGCGCCGCTGCCATTAAAAAACATACGGGCAGCGTCGCGCTCGACGATAAATACTTTTATCTCGCCGACACATCGGGCAAAGTGTATGTGTGGCAAGGGCTTCCCACCACGCTTGCCAATCCGTCTTTCACTTTGAATCTCAATACGCCGATCTCGTCCATCAAAAGCGATGGCAACTATCTCACGCTCGTCAGCGAGAAGACAGTAAAGATTTACAAAGTCGCTGAGCTGAGCGCCAACGCCCAGCCGATGACGGTGCAAGGAAATTCGCAAACGCGCTTCAACATGCTGGGCAGCGCAATCACAATCGGTGAACGGCTGTTGGTCGCTGACACCGTGAACGGGCGCGTGTTAGGCTGGGATTCTGTCGCTGACGCCGCCAACGGCAAAAACCCCACGTTGATCTTAGGGGCAACCGATCTCAGCGAGACCGTCCCCGAAATTGGGCGCGACAAATTATATTGGCCGAGCGATATGAACTTTGACGGCACGTATCTGTGGGTCGGTGAATTTAAATTCTCGGTGAGGTTGTTGAGGTTTGGGTTACCCAAATAACCTCACCCCCTAACCCCCTCTCCTGAATTGAAAACCACAATTCAGGAGAGGGGGAATAAAAAACTTTTTCTCCCCTCTCCCGAAAATGCCTTTGTTCTTTATTTTCGGGAGAGGGGCCGGGGTGAGGGACAACGTTATAATCCACCCATGTCCCCTCGCGGTCTGCAATTCTCTCTCACTTGGCGCTACACGCTCGTCACCGTCGTCGCCATCTTCACCGTCGAACTCGTCGCCTTGCTCATCTTTCAAATCGCCACGGCGGGCAACACGCTCTTGCCCACGCCCGATACGCGCACACTCGAAACAATCCGCGAAAAAATTTTAACGACCACAGCACCGCAAAGTTGGCTGGATAATTTTTCCACGCCTACCTTCAGCCTCAGCGATGCCACCGGCAAAGCGCGACTCATCTTCTACAGCTTCCCAGATCGATCTACCCAAACACTCTACCTGCTCGATACCAACCAGATTTTGCTAGCGCAGACTCCGACGACCAATGCAACGCAACTCGGCGCGCGATTCGATCTGGCCTCACTCAAGGTGTTGCCGCCTACTCTCGTGCAACAGTTAACGCAGTTACCGCAACAACCCATCATCCCCGAACTGCTCAACGCCTCACCGCAAACGCGCTTCTCGCATCAGGCAAACCCCAGCATCTTCACTTATCCCGATGCTTCTAAAGGTCGGCTCATCTCCATCTTGCCGATTTATAACGCGCAAGGACTACAACGCATTTTGATCATCGTCACCGACACTTCAACCTCTTCGCCTCTCTCGGCTGGATTCTTTTTGATCGCCACTATCAGCCTCATCGCCTTCACGGTTGCCGCCGTGATCGTGGGAGCCTTGTTCGGAATCTTCACCGCTCGCCCGCTCACTCGCCGCATCCAACATCTCGCCCTCATCACTGCCGCTTGGGGTCACGGCGATTTCTCGCAACCGATCCGCGACACATCAACCGACGAGATCGGGCAACTCGCTTCACATTTAAACAACGTCAGCCAACAACTGCATAGCTTATTCAGCACACGACAACAGCTGACCGCGCTGGAAGAGCGCAACCGTTTAGCCCGCGACCTGCACGACAGCGTAAAGCAACAGGCTTTCGCCATTAGCATGAATTTAGGAACAGCACAATTGTTATGGGAAAAGAATCCGCAAGAGGCGAGGGCAAAACTACAAACAGCAATTGAACTTGCCAAC
Source organism: Anaerolineales bacterium (assembly GCA_919901875.1). GTDB lineage: Bacteria > Chloroflexota > Anaerolineae > Anaerolineales > VGOW01 > VGOW01. Next base: position 1,528 of record CAKKQG010000001.1, on the reverse strand, counting down.
CAAACGCAGCACGAACTCACCTCACTCATCCAAACCCTGCGCCCGGCCCAACTCGAGTCGCAAACATTGCTACCTGCCCTGCGCGAACTTCTGCAAACATGGGAAGCGCAAACAAAGATCATCACCCTTTATTCTTTACCCGAACAAATTCAATTATCCGATGAAGCCCAACAAACGATCTTCCGCGTGACACAAGAGTCGCTGGCAAACATCGCCAAGCACAGTGGCGCAACAAAAGTGAATTTTGCTTTAGCGGTGAGCAAAGATAAAATGGTGTTAGAGATTCGTGACAACGGGCGCGGCTTCGACGCTAAAGTTCAACACGGCGGCATCGGTTTGCGTTCCATGCACGAGCGTGTGGAAGAAGCGGGTGGCGCGTTAAGTGTGGGAAGCAGCAAAGAGGGAAGTGTAGTAAAAGTAGAGATGAAACTATGACCTCACCTATCACCGTTCTCCTCGTTGACGATCACGCCGTAGTCCGCAAAGGCGTGCGCGGCTATTTAGAAACGCAACCCGATCTACAAGTGATTGGCGAAGCGAGCTCGGGTGAAGAGGCGGTCACACTGGCGCAAGACGTGATCCCCGATGTGATCGTGATGGATTTGCTCATGCCCGGGATGGATGGGGTGGAAGCCACCGCTCGCATCCACCGCATCACCCCCAACACGCGCATCATCGTCCTCACTTCTTTTCACGATGACACCCATATCTTTCCGGCGATCAAAGCCGGCGCGTTCTCCTATCTTCTTAAAGATGTCGCGCCCGATCAGCTAGTGGAAGCCATTCGCGCCGCCGCGCGCGGTGAACCGACTCTGCATCCCAAAGTCGCCGCCCGTCTCCTTCAAGAGAGTCGCGCGCCCCACACCGCCACAGAATTAACCCCGCGCGAAACGGATGTGTTAAAGTTAATCGCCGAGGGTTTATCCAACGCCGACATCGCCGCGCGTTTGGTGTTGAGCGAAAAAACCGTGAAGGGTCACGTCAGCAATATCTTATCGAAGTTACACTTAACAGATCGCACCCAAGCCGCCGTGTATGCCTGGCGTGAGGGAGTGGTGAAGAAGGAGAAATGAAACAACATGAGTAATTTTTTTAAACACCGCCCGAGTGGTTACGTTGTTGCCATCTCGTCTGTTTTCGTTTTTCGCTGGTCAACTATTCTGGTGAATGGTTGGGGTTATGCGCCGTATCAAGGGATCGGAATAGCCATGACTATCGGCGTAATGATCGGCTTCCTTCTGGCGTTCTTGATCATCGATCAGATTCTGGCTTACTCTGGAATTGAGAAAACGGTGAGATCGGGTGTATGGTTTAGCGCAATGGTCGCGCCTTATACCGGCATCACCACGATGGAGATCGCTGGACCGGTGTGGAGTCAGGCGGCGGGTTTCGTCAGTGGGCTACTGGCGTTTGCCGGAATTTATTTCTTGGATGCGTGGTTGGAGAAGGGGAAGGATTAGAGATTGGAAGTTGGAGATTGGAGATTGGAGATTGGAGATTGGAGATTGGAGATTGGAGATTGGAGATT